>JAIOSR010000139.1 GCA_021107495.1 Desulfobacterales bacterium
ATGGTCAACCTCCTTATAACCTAAAAAAATATCTATCGTACCCTCTTCAAGCCAGGCTTTGACCCTGTTATTCATAAAAAACCTCCTTACTACCCAGGTTGAGCGGTTCAACGTTCACGGTTCACGGTTAAAAAGCCCTAACTGTCTGTTATCAAAAGAATGATACCTCAGTCAAGACGACATGCATGTTTCACTTTTAAACTGCAAGAGTTTGAAGTGAACTAAAATTTGAAGTGAGCTAAAGTTAAGGAATTATATCAATTATATAAAAACAGTGGAGCAAAGCGACTCCATAACTTTATGAACTTTAGATCACTTTAGACACTTTTAACTTGTATGTCTGATGGATTTCAATCGATTATAACCGTTGAACTGTGAACCTTGAACCGATCACTTTAGGTTCAAACATTATCTCTGATATAATCTATGATCTGTGCTGTTGTGGTTCCGGGTCCGAAAATTTCCGCAATACCGGATTCCTTCAATGCGGGAATGTCTTCATCAGGTATGATTCCGCCACCTAAGACCAGAATATCCTCAACGCCTTTTTCCTTTAACAGCTCCATCACCTTTGGAAACAGATAATCATGGGCGCCTGAAAGGATACTCATGGCAATGACGTCCACATCTTCCTGAATAGCAGATTCAACAATCTGAGTAGGGGTCTGGCGGAGACCCGTGTAGACTACCTCCATGCCAGCGTCCATCAAGGCACTGGCCACTACTTTGACACCCCTGTCATGGCCGTCAAGTCCCGGTTTGGCTGCCAAAACCCTTATCTTTTTTCGTGTATTCATAATTTAGCGCTCCTTATATCATGGCACGGCTAACGCCGTGCGCTGCATACCCAAATGAATTGAGCCATCTATCATCGATTCATCTTCCCAGCGTGCTGACCTGTTGATATTCCCCAAATACCTCCCTTAAGACATTGCAGATCTCTCCGAGACTGGCATAGGCCTTGACCGCGTCCAGGATACAGGGCATGAGGTTATCGTCTCCTTGTGCGATCTGCTTCAAATCGGAAAGACTTTTGTTCACCTTTTCGTTATCTCTTTCGGATTTGAGTTCTTTAAGCCTTTTAATCTGGGCTTCCCGGACTGCCGGATCCACCCTCAGCAGGTTGGTCGGTTTTTCCTCTTCCACCTGGAAGCGATTCAGCCCTACTACGATTCTTTCTTCTTTTTCGATATCGAGCTGATATTTATAGGCGCTGTCCTGAATTTCCCGTTGGATGTATCCCTGCTCAATTGCCGGGACCGCGCCTCCCATGTCATCTATCTTATTAATATATTCCTCCGCCCTCTCAAATATCTCCCTTGTAAGGGCCTCCACATAATAAGAACCGGCTAAGGGATCCACCGTGTCGGTCACGCCGGTCTCATACGCTATCAACTGTTGCGAACGAAGGGCGATCTGGACGGCCTCTTCGGACGGCAGGCAAAGGGCCTCGTCCATGGAGTTCGTGTGCAGAGACTGGGTGCCTCCTAAGACCGCTGACATGGCCTGAAACGCGACCCTTACGATATTGTTTTTGGGCTGCTGCAAGGTCAGGGTACAGCCCGCTGTCTGGGTATGAAACCTGATCATCATAGACTTGGGGCTCTTGGCATTGAACCGCTCCTTCATGATCTTGGCCCACAATTTTCGGGCCGCCCTGTACTTGGCAATTTCTTCAAAAAAATCAAGATGGGAATTAAAAAAGAAGGAGAGCCTGGGACCAAAGGTATCCACGTCAAGCCCTGCTTTCAGGGCCGCGTCCACGTAAGCGATCCCGTTGGCCAATGTAAAGGCCACCTCCTGCACGGCCGTGGAACCGGCCTCCCTTATATGGTAACCGCTGATACTGATGGTGTTCCACATGGGGACCTTTTCAGCGCAATAGGAGAATATGTCCGTGATAATCCTCATGGACGGTTTCGGAGGAAAAATATAGGTACCCCGTGAAGAGTATTCTTTCAGGATGTCGTTCTGTATGGTCCCCCTCAACTTTTCTGCTTGAACGCCCTGCTTCTCGGCCATGGCTATATACATGGCCAAAAGGACCGCTGCCGGGGAATTTATGGTCATGGAGGTGCTAACCTTATCAAGAGGTATCTTGTGAAAAAGGGTTTCTATGTCCTTCAGGGAGTCAATGGCAACCCCCACTTTCCCCACCTCTCCGATGGCCATTTCATCATCCGAATCATAGCCTATCTGGGTTGGGAGATCGAAGGCCACGGATAATCCTGTCTGCCCCTGGTCCAGGAGAAACCTGTACCGCTTGTTGGATTCCTCTGCCGAGGCAAATCCGGCATACTGGCGCATGGTCCAGTACCGGCCCCTGTACATGGTAGGCTGCACCCCCCTGGTATAGGGGTATTCTCCGGGCAAACCGATCTCCGAGAGATATTCTGCGTCGTTACGGTCGAGAGGGGTATAGACCCTGTTTATAGGTATGCCCGATGTGTTTAAAAATTTCTCCTTTCTCTCGGGTCGTTTAGCCAGCTTCTGTTCCACACCATCTGCCCATTTCTTGAATTCACTCAACAACTCTTCCCGGGCTTTTTCGTCAGACATTTTAATCCTCCTGTTTATATTTCATCTCTTGATTTGAATACTCAGAAGATATTTTAGCAACCGACAAACTGTCAAATCTTTTTTTAGTAAGTTTTTCATCTTGACAAATATTTGTAGCTGTTTTACAGCTACATTGTAGTTATCATGCACCATGGCTTGGCAGACTGCTCAGATTCAGGTGCGAGGCTCAAGTTAGTTCGTTTCCAATCGGATTGCATAAACAGGTTGCGGTGAAAAAACTTATCTTTTAGATAGGTTGTGGAAATTACGAGACGTCAAATTAATCAAAAACCTCAAGATTAGGTATCTAAAATGACGGCCAATGAAATCCTGGACATGTTATATGGCACGCTTCACACGACAGGGATATACAATTTCCAGTGGAATATAGTCGTTATGTGGTGTGTGGGCCTCCTTTTCATATACTTGGCTATTGCAAAGAAATATGAACCCCTGCTGTTGCTCCCCATCGGTTTCGGAATCTTTATTGTCAACTTTCCCCTTGTACCGCTCATGGGTTATTCCCACGGCCACGCCCAGCTCTTGCAGGTATTTTACCATTACGGCCTCGAATGGGAGGTCATACCCTGCATCATCTTTTTAGGCCTGGGGGCCATGACCGATTTCGGGCCGCTCATTGCCAATCCCAAGACCCTGCTCATTGGCGCGGGCGCGCAATTAGGGGTTTTCATCACATTTACCGGCACCGTTCTGGTGGGTTTTACACTCAAGGAGGCCGCGTCCGTGAGCATCATCGGCGGGGCAGACGGACCAACGACCATTTATTTGACCCAGCATCTGGCCCCACAGCTCTTGGGCCCCAATGCGTTGGCCGCCTATTCTTACATGGCCCTGGTGCCCCTCATTCAGCCGCCCATTATAAGATTATTTACAAATGACAAGGAAAGAAAAATTCGCATGCGTCAGTTGCGACCCGTTTCAGGACAGGAAAAGATCCTTTTTCCCTTGATCGCGTCAGGCATTATTGCACTCCTTGTCCCTGCCGTCATTCCCCTGATGGGTATGTTTATGTTAGGTAACCTGATGAAGGAAAGCGGTGTTGTGGGGAGACTGACCGAATCGGCACAGGGATCATTGATGAACATTGTAACAATATTCCTTGGTATTTCCGTGGGTGCCACCATGCATGCGGACAAGTTCCTGAGCTGGAAGCCGCTTTTTATTTTCAGTCTTGGTCTCCTCGATTTTGGTGTCTGTACCATGGGCGGCATCATGACCGCCAAGATCATGAACCTTTTTCTCAAAGAAAAGATAAATCCCATAATAGGCGCGGCAGGGGTTTCGGCCGTGCCAATGGCGGCAAGGGTATCCCAGATGGTTGGCATGAAATATGACAAGACCAATCATCTTTTGATGCATGCCGTGGGTCCCAACCTTGCGGGAGTAATCGGGTCTGCCGCTGCGGCCGGTATGTTTATAGCAATGTTTGATTGATAAATAAAATCGTTGCGTGATTTTATGAAAGGCTGGAAAATGAAAAAACTAACGACTCTTTTCTTGCTATTATTATGTTTGTATCCCTTATCCGCCGGCGCGGAGGACTTTCTCGGGGCCCCGGTTATAGGTGAGGGACAAGAGATCATTAAAACCGATGCCCGGCTGGAATTAAAGACAACGCTATCCCATGATCAGGTCATTGCACTTTACAGGGAGGCTCTGAAAGGGTTTAAGGATATTAAATTCCGCGAGTGGGAGGATGCCACTTATATAGAAGACGATGGAAACCTCAAATGGCATTCCATCACCATCTCAAAAGGGGATGAAAAGGGAACCACCGTCACCATCGTGAAAGACAACTGGACCTGGATTATCGGAACCCTTATTCTCAGATATATTGGCGTGTTTGTGGTCCTTATGATACTGTTCTTAGGGATGTCCGTTTCAGGGAGAATCATATCCTCTATAGTCAAAAAAATGGAGACGGAAAAAGCAGGGACTTAAAGGGGAACGTTTCCGTGCCTTCTCTCGGGTATGGATGTCTTCTTGGTTTTAAGCATTGTCAGGGCCTTGATAAGCCTTGACCTGGTGTTTTCCGGAAATATTACCTGATCAATGTAACCCAGTTCCGCGGCCCTGAAAGGGCTGGCAAAATTATTTCTGTATTCTTCGATTAATCTC
>JAIOSR010000475.1 GCA_021107495.1 Desulfobacterales bacterium
ATGGTCAACCTCCTTATAACCTAAAAAAATATCTATCGTACCCTCTTCAAGCCAGGCTTTGACCCTGTTATTCATAAAAAACCTCCTTACTACCCAGGTTGAGCGGTTCAACGTTCACGGTTCACGGCTAAAAAGCCCTAACTGTCTGTTATCAAAAGAATGATACCTCAGTCAAGACGACATGCATGTTTCACTTTTAAACTGCAAGAGTTTGAAGTGAACTAAAGTTTGAAGTGAGCTAAAGTTAAGGAATTATATCAATTATATAAAATCAGTGGCGCAAAGCGACTCCATGACTTTATGAACTTTAGATCACTTTAGACACTTTTAACTTGTATGTCTGATGGATTTCAATGGATTATAACCTTTGAACCTTGAACCGCTAACTTTAGATTACATTAGCCCCGTGGCTGCCGCCTTTTGTTTTTCAGAAAAAGCCAAAAGCGGATTCGGCCCTAATGATTTTATCTTTTCCGTGAAATCCGTAACCACCTGAACGAATCTTTGGGCCTCAGCCGAAGAGATCCATGACAGGTGCAAACGCTCTTCAAGACCTAAAAGGCCAAGCAACTCCTGCAAAAATGTCATCCTTTTCACAGTCATGTAATTACCATACAGGTAATGGCAGTCGCCAACGTGTCACCCCCCGACCAGAACGCCATCGGCACCATCCTGAAGCGCCCTCAATATATGATGCGGGGATACAGTGGCTGAGCACATAACACGCAAAGGCCTGATATTGGGGGGGTACTTCAACCTGCTGACACCGGCCAAATCTGCCGCCCCATATGTACACCAGTTACACATAAAAGCGATGATCTTCGGTTCAAATGTTTCTGCTTCCACTTTATCTCTCCTTAATAAAATCGCTTCGCGATTCTATTTTAACATTGAAATTCCTAAGCCAACGCACTCTTGATCTGGGCATAAAGCTGTTTGTTATTAAATCCCATAAGAATCGGGGCCTCTGAGGGACACGCCGCTGCGCAGGCACCGCAGCCCTTGCACAATGCCTGGTTCACCACGGCTATCTTTTTCTCATCATCAAAGCTGATCGCCCCATATGGGCACACATTGAGGCACCCAAGGCATCCGGAACATAACTCGGGTATAATTTCGGAGACCACGCCACCTACCTTGATGTTTTCCAGGGTAAGAAATGTGAGCGCACGGGATGCAGCGGCCTTTGCCTGTGCAATACTCTCGTCAATCGGTTTTGGATAATGGGCCATACCGCAGAGAAAGACACCGTCATTGGGAAAATCTACCGGCCTCAACTTCTGGTGGGCCTCCAGCAGCCATCCATCCGCATCCATGGGAACCTTAAAGAACTGGGTCAGCGCAGTATCCTTGTGAGACACGATAGCAGTTGCCAGGCACAGGATATCCGCCTTAACCGCTAACCTGCGGTCAAGGATCGGGTCCCTGAATTCAATCTGCACCCGGTCTCCGTCCTCAGTTACCACGGGTTTCTCATCTAAGGAATAACGGATAAAAAGGACCCCCTCCGCCCTCGCCTCTCTGTATAAATCCTCCCTCTCGCCATACGTCCTCATGTCCCTGTAAAGGATATAGACGTTAACATCGGGGTTCTTTCGTTTAAGTTCGAGTGCGCTTTCCACTGAATGGGTGCAGCATACCTTTGAACAGTAAGGCCTTTCTTCATCTCTCGAACCAACGCACTGTATAAAGACCACATCCTCTGTCTTTTCCAACCGGGGATCGTTGTTTCGGAACAGCTCGTCCATCTCTAAGTGTGTCAACACTGCCCCGTGTTCGCCGTACAGGTACTCATCCGGTTTGTATTCCTTTGCACCGGTTGCAAGGATTGCCACGCCGTGCTCTATTGTCTCGCTTGACGATCCGTTGCTCACGTCTGTCTTGAAGTTGCCCACAAATCCGTCCACGCTGGTAATCGCGGAATTCACGTGCACGGTAATGCGATCTTCGGATTCCACCTCCTTCACCAGTTCCTCCACAAAGGAAGAAACTTCTTCACCTTTGTAGGCCTTGAAAACCATCTTTCCGTTTCCGCCAAGGGAATCCGATTTTTCAATAAGGTGGACGGGATAGCCATGGTGAGCTAATGACAGGGCCGCGGTCATTCCTGCAATACCGCCGCCTATAATGAGGCCTGAATGTGTTACACCCAGGTCCGTCTCGGTCAATGGGCTTATAAGCCCGGCCTTAGCCACGGACATGCGTACAAGGTCCTTTGCCTTTTCCGTGGCCGCATCCGGATCATCCGATTGGACCCATGAGTCGTGGTTCCTGATATTGGCCATCTCGAAGAGATACTTGTTCAGGCCTGCATTGATCAAGGTTTCCTGGAAAAGTTCCTCGTGGGTCTTGGGCGTGCACGCGGCCACGACAACACGGTTCAGGTCCTGTTCCTTTATGACCTCCGTCATCTTGTCCTGGGTATCCTGGGAACAGGTAAACAGGTTTTCCTCTGCATAAACCACATTCGGAAGTGTCCTGGCATATTCCGCCACCTCCGGGACCCTTACCACACCCCCGATGTTG
>JAIOSR010000059.1 GCA_021107495.1 Desulfobacterales bacterium
ACTGCTTGAAATCACCCCCGCATAGCGGGATCTTCGACACGCCGAGAAGCTCGGAATCGAAGAAAAGACTGCTTCAACCTTCCCATCTGTCAACTTCATATGCGAACAGTTTAGCGGTACTCATTTACCGGATGATCCAAAATAGCTTCAACTCTGTTATTCTAAAGGGACGCTCTGACAGTTAAGGCCTGTAACCCAATGGTGTTTAAAAAACCCATACGATAGCATGGTCCCGGACTTTTTGGTCATTACATTGGTGACGTGATCATATTTTCAGTGATACACGATCCCTTTTAGGAGATTTTTATAAGCAACCGATCCGGGTCAGAGCACACCAATTATATCCCCCAAAAAAGGAGCTATAGACAGCAACTCGGCTTGGAAATGACTCTCAAAACTCTTGCTGGGCTTGAAGTTTCTTAGGAGGGTCAAATAGGTGCCTAGTACTCCGGAAGGCTTTTCAACCTGATTCGGTTCAACGGATTCATCAGCAGACTCAGGGCGCTGTAGTCAGCCTCCGGAACCTTCAATTGTTTCATCTTGAAAAGCGTAACCATTATATCACTGCTTTTTTTAAGCTTCAGCAATTGATAAGCGCTATTCACAAAGAGATCTCGTGGGAAGATCCCTTTTATCATCTTGAAACCGTATTCTCTCAAACTATCCCTGATTATGGTTGAACAGTTTTTTGTAAACATGCTGAAATCGCTGTATTTTTCAGGCCTCCCCGGATCAACCTGAGTGCTGAGTATATTTTTGAGGCGATCATGAAAATAATCATGCAGGGTTTCCGTATTAATCCCCTCAACGCGCAGCACATGAGTCGTCCGCATAAATCTACGTCCGAATTTATCATAGAAAGGCATATCCATGTTATCAACATTTAAGCGTCCCGTTAGCGGGTGGGGCGCAAATTCCCCTAGGGCCGGACGATAGAAGTATTCCTCCTGAGTCATAATCTCATTTTCATTAATTAGATGAGAAAAATTGAATATGTCTCCATTTATATTTATCGCAATATGCCCGAGCGTTGACACTATGTATTTACGAAGCCGTTCATTATAATATATCTCAATGAATGACTCCTCCTGTCTCTTTTCATACGGCCATATAATCACAATAGGTCTACCAGTCTTATAATCCCTCTGATCAAGAAGCCTGGCACATACCATCCTTCCCAACCAGTGAAGAAGATAACCGCTCCAGATAACCTCGTCCTCTAACAGGCGTTTTCCGTTAGAACTCTCTATAAAGACCTTATTGTCTTTTTTTGTTAAAATACCGGTATAAATATTCCTTATCATAACATCACTTAATTCCTGTATTCTCGTTGAATTCGCTCTCCCTTAAGTATTATCATTATAATATATTATATAGCTCTTTCCAAAATTTTATAAAAGGATTCGTTGATTTCAAAAGGATTTGTGACAATGTGATCGACACACAATGTTTGATAAAGTTTAATCTGTGATATCAACCCCTCGGGTCAAAATACAATCCACCTTCAGTATTGAAGTCATATATCGGATTTTCATTGTCTTTGAATATCTAAAAAATCGAATAGCGAGCCCGTTAGGTGAGTTAGGTTAGGCTGTCCAAATTAGTGGGTAAAAAATGTCAAAAAATTTCCGAAGGTTGGAAATAAGGTTGGAAAATATGTTTTTAGCCAAAATAAAAGGGGTTAGAAGTATTATCTAACCCCTTGATATTATTATGGCGGGCGATGCGCGACTCGAACGCGCGACCTCTGGTTCCGGAGACCAGCACTCTATCCAACTGAGCTAATCGCCCTTTAATGCTTTCTATCAGATTTATTGACCGGGGTCAAGGTCGGGGAACAGTTTGAAAAATCTTGACAATTATGGAGAAATCGTGCTATCAAAAAAGCATTAAATTTGGCCCCTTTTAGCTGCTTGTCCACTATCAAACGGGAGACAGTCATGGGAAACAATGATGAGATTTTTGAAGATGACAAAAAGGGCGAGGAAGAACTCCTTGATTTTGACTTCGACGATCTGTCTGAAGAAGATTTCGATGAGGCTGGCGGTGATTCTTCATCAGATGAGGAAATCTTAGAACTTGTGGATATAGTTGAACCGGGGGATATGACCGAAGATTCGGAATCCGAGGACCTTGCCGGATTGTTGGATGACGCAGAAGCACCTGAAAAGGATTCATCGGTTGCAGAAGTCTCGGATTTGTTTTCTGATGAATTTGCCCAGACTGTTAAAGCTGAGAAACCTGATAGTCTTGAAGCGGACCTTGATGCCGTGCTTGACGGCCTGGAATCGTCTGATGTGGATAATGTTGATGAAGAAGGATCTGCCGACGATTCCGATGTTGATGATATTACGCAGTTGCTGGATGATGATGCAGCCTTTGGAGAAGATGCAATAACCGTGGAAGATTTAGCGCTTGATTCCGGGGAATTGGAGCAGGCTCTGGAAGAGAAATCCTCAGAAGGTCTTGATGCGGATCTTGACACAGCTCTTGAAGGCATGGAAGCGGAAGAGCCGGATTCCGTTCAAGCGGATGAGGCGGTAGAAGCATTTGAGCCTGACGAGCTTGAAGCATTGCTTGATGATGAAGCCTTTGGAGATGAGACAACGATAGATGAGGTATCGGAGGCACCTTCCGATGAACTTGATGATGCCCTAAAAACAGAGGTTCCTGAGATCAGTGAAGCGGATCTTGATTCAGCCCTGGAAGGATTAGAAGAAGTTGATGATGAGATTCTCGAAGCAGATGATATGGTCGGGGAATCTGAATCTGATGAACTCTCGCAATTGTTGGAGGAAGAAGGGAGTCTTGAGGCACCGGAGGTGACCGAGGAAGAACTGGACTTGGGCCCGGGCGAATTAGAAGAGGCTCTGGAAGGATTAGAAGAAGTTGATGATGAGATTCTCGAAGTAGATGAGATGATCGAGGAATCTGAATCTGATGAACTCTCGCAATTGTTGGAGGAAGAAGGGAGCCTTGAGGCACCGGAAGTGACCGAAGAAGAACTGGACCTTGGCCCGGGTGAATCAGAAGAGGCCATGGAAGATGAGATACCCGAAGGTCTGAAGTCTGACTTCGATGCCCCGCTTGAGGAACTGGGACCATCTGAATTGGGCGCCGTAGAGTCTGAAATAGAGGAAGCTGAACCTGAAAGTATGCTTGATGAGGTAGAGTTGGAAGAGGCCCCGGTCGAACCTGAAGCGCCACTGGAAATTGCATCTGAACTATCTCAAGAGGATTTAAGCGAGGATATGCCCGCCCGTGAAGAGGGTCTTGAAACCGCTGAAACTGTTGCTGCCCCGGCAGTCGAGGGATTGGTCGGTATATCCGAGGAGAAGATTGAAGCCATTGTAACTAATGTAATACAGGATGTTGTGGAAAGGGTTACAAGGGAGACCATGGCAAGTGTTGCAGAGAAGGTAATTCGGGAAGCCATTGACGCATTGAAGCAGAGCCTTGAATCTTTTCAGGATCAAGATTAGGGGACGGCCCCAAAAAGCAAAACCGATATAGCAGCAAAAAGGCGCCCGTCCTCCGCAGTAGCGTGCTACGGAGGGTGGACAAAATACACAAAAATAAAATATGGATATCAGTAATATCAGCCGGTTATAAGCATTAATAATTCTAAATACGATCTTTTACGAGATCGTCAATATTGGAAAAACCCAGATTAACATGGGGGGTTGTTACTGCTGCAACCCCCTTTTTTTGGTCAAAAATAGGAAGACAGTACCGAATAAGTTTTAAGGAGAGGCTTGTAGATGGGAAAAGAACTCATGGACAAGGGTTATGAACCCGGTGAGGTTGAAGATAAATGGTACAAGTACTGGGAAGAGAACAACCTTTTCAAGGCGGAGGCCCGTTCTGATAAGGATCCGTACTGCATTGTTATTCCACCTCCCAATGTGACAGGCACCCTGCACATGGGTCATGCCCTTAATAACACCCTGCAGGATATCCTGTGCCGGTATAAGCGTATGAAAGGTTATAATGTGCTCTGGCAACCGGGAACAGACCATGCAGGCATTGCCACGCAGAATGTGGTGGAAAGGGACCTGGCCTCCAAAGGCACTGACCGCCACGCTGTCGGTCGGGACAAATTCGTTGAACTGGTATGGGAGTGGAGGAAAAAATACGGCGGATTAATAATCAATCAATTGAAAAGATTGGGGTGTTCGTGCGATTGGAGCCGGGAGCGATTCACCATGGACGAAGGCCTTTCCAGGGCGGTCAGGGAAGTCTTTGTGAGCCTTTATGATGAAGGGCTTGTCTATAGGGGTGACTATATTATCAACTGGTGCCCCCGATGTCATACGGCCTTGGCCGATCTTGAGGTCGAGCATCATGAGACCGACAGTTTTTTCTACTATATTCGCTATCCATTTGAGCAAGGAAAAGGCCATCTGGTTGTTGCCACTACACGGCCTGAAACCCTTTTGGGAGATACTGCCGTGGCAGTGAACCCGGAAGATGAACGCTATAAGGATTTGCCCGGATCACACGTGCTTTTGCCTTTGCTGAACAAGCCGATACCCGTTATCTTTGATAAATACGTGGACAAAGGATTTGGAACAGGGGCCCTTAAAATTACCCCCGCGCATGACCCCAATGACTTTGAGATCGGCAATAGACACCAGTTGGAAAGAATCAAGGTCATCGATGAAAACGGCGCAATGAATGAACTGGCCGGTCCTTATAAGGGAATGGACAGGTTTGAATGTCGCGAAAAAATCTTAAAAGACCTGGAAAAGACGGGTCAGTTGGAAAAAGTGGAGGCCTACCAGCATGCGGTAGGGCACTGTTACCGTTGTAAGACCATGATAGAACCGCTTCTTTCAAAACAGTGGTTTGTGAAAGTGGGGCCGCTTGCCAAAGCGGCGAGCCAGGCGGTCAGGGATGGGAGAACAAGGATACACCCCGCAAACTGGGAAGGGGTCTATTTTCAATGGATGAACAATATCAAGGACTGGTGTGTTTCAA
>JAIOSR010000471.1 GCA_021107495.1 Desulfobacterales bacterium
AGGTCAATGATTTTGATACGGATAGATCCAACCTCCAGGATATCCCCTTCCTGAATAAACTGCGAGGCACTGGAATTGTCGACATTAGTACCGAACTCAGATGCCCGATCACTGGCAATCTGCAGTGCCGGGGCTTCGTCACGATGGGTCAATATGGGGGCCCCCGTGGCCTCCATAAGTTGATGGTTTCCGCCCACGTGGTCCCAGTGGGTGTGGGTGTTTAAAATATATTTCACCTTCAGATCATCTTCGGCAAGGACTTTCAAAATCCGGTCCACATTTCCTGCCGGATCAAAGACTGCCGCCTCTTTTGTCTCTTCATCGGCCACAATATAGCAGTTGACCATCAGCGGTCCTGTTTCCATCATCTTGAAAATCATGTATTTTTCCTTCCTTTCTGTGCCTTTTGGATCCTGGCCCATGTATCGCGCAACGTAACGGTTCTATTGAATACGAGTGCATCCCCGGAAGAATCAACCGGGTCCGCGCAAAAATAGCCTAATCTCTCGAACTGATATCGACTTCCGGGTGCCGCACCCGTTAAGCTCGGTTCAACACGGCACGACGTAAGCGTGGTCAGCGAGTCCGGATTCAAGTGAGACTTGAAATCAGAGCCATCCTTTACGTCGCTTGGGTCCGGGACCGAAAAGAGATGGTCATAAAGGCGCACTTGGGCCTTGATGGAGTGGTCGGCCGAGACCCAGTGCAGCGTTGCCTTTACCTTGCGACCGTCCGGCGAGTCACCACCGCGTGTTTCCGGATCGTAGGTACAGTGAAGTTCCACAATTTCACCGGTCTCCTCATCCTTAACAACATCCACACACGTGATAAAATATGCATATCGCAGACGTATCTCCCGGCCCGGGGCCAGACGGTAAAACTTTTTTGGCGGGTCTTCGAGAAAATCTTCCTGTTCAATATAAAGAACGCGTGAAAAAGGGACCTTTCTTGTCCCCATATTGGGGTTAGCCGGGTGATTCAGTGCCTCCAGCTCTTCCACCTGGTCTTCGGGATAATTGTCAATAATCACTCGAAGAGGATGCAATACGGCCATCACACGGGGCGCATGTTCATTCAAATCCTCACGGAGGCAGTGCTCGAGCAGTGCAATATCGACGATACTTTCCCGCTTGGCCACGCCGATACGCTCACAGAAATTCCGGATGGATTCGGGTGTGTATCCGCGTCGCCTTATGCCTGAGATTGTCGGCATACGCGGATCGTTCCATCCCGTGACATATCCCCCGTCTACCAATTGTTGAAGCATTCGCTTGCTCATAACCGTATAGGTAATATTGAGGCGTGCGAACTCGATTTGTTGGGGATGGAAGATTTTCAATTCATCAATAAACCAATCGTATAGAGGCCGATGATCTTCAAATTCCAACGAACAAAGGGAATGGGTGATCCCTTCAATCGAATCCGACTGACCATGGGTAAAATCATACATGGGATAGATACACCATTTGTCGCCCGTCCGGTTATGGTTTGCCCGCAAAATCCTGTAGATGACAGGGTCCCTCATATTCAGATTTCCGGAGGCCATATCAATCTTTGCCCGAAGCACGCGGGAGCCGTCCTCGAATTCGCCCGCCCGCATGCGTTCAAAAAGGTCCAGGTTCTCCTCGATTGAGCGGTTTCGGTAGGGACTTTCCTTGCCTGGCCGTTTCAGGGTTCCCCTGTACTCTCTGATCTCGTCCGCACTGAGGTCGCAGACATATGCTTTACCATTCTTGATAAGCTCAACGGCATATTCATGGAGCTTTTCAAAGTAGTCAGAGGCGTAAAACTCCCGGTCCTCCCAATCGAACCCCAACCATCGAACGTCCTCTTTGATGGACTCGACATATTCTTCCTCTTCTTTGGTCGGGTTGGTGTCATCGAATCGCAGATTGCACACGCCGCCAAATTCGGCGGCCAGGCCGAAACTGAGGCAGATAGCCTTGGCATGACCAATATGCAGGTATCCGTTGGGCTCGGGCGGGAATCGAGTATGAACTCGGCCTTCCCACTTGTTTGTCTTCATGTCTTCTTCAATTATATTGTGAATAAAATTGGACGCCGGCGCAGAATCAGTTGCGGCCATATCAGGTATCCCTTTCGTTTTCTGTTTTCTCTTTGTTCGATATCTCCATTTTCATGAATTTTTTACATGTTTTAGGGCATAATGGCAATAGCAATATGGAATGCCACCTTTACCATGCTCTTTTTCTGAGATCCCACAGGAGGGGAATGACGGAATGACAAAAAATGATGTTTTTTGACTTTTTGCGAGTCCATCAATATTGAATGGCGAAAACAGAAGCCCCGTTCAAAGCTGCGGGCTGCAAAATCATCAAAAGTTTCTCATTATATGGACGCCCTTTCACAATCATCTCAAGAGATGATGTTATTTTTGGTTGTTTATAGTTATCATAGGTTCCACACAGAATAAGGATGCAATTTTTCAAGAAATACATTGACAAGAAAGGGGTTCAAATGCATATTCTCCTTTGGTTCCTGTTTGGAGGGTCCAAAGGAAGATCAATCTTTCTATTTGTGGCCCTCCTTTTTATTTTAGTCGTAGATCAAAAACAATATAGTAGAAAGGTGAAACCATGTACCGAATCTTATCGTGCTCTTTTGTACTCATGATAACGCTTGCCTCATTGCTTTTTCCTTGTCAAGCCCATTCTAAAACGAATGAAGAAAATACAGGGATTTATACACTGGGCGAAATTGTTGTGTCCGGGGAAAAGAGTATCGGGGTTGAATCCGTCGGAACAGTCAGAGAGATAACAGAGGAAGATATACGTATCAAGAATGCCCGTACACTGGACGAGGCCCTTGAGCTTTTGCCGGGTCTGGATATCAGAACCGGAACGGACGGTGTCCCGAGGGTGGCGCTGAGGGGGTTTCGTTCAAGGCATGTTCTTCTATTAGTGGACGGCATTCCTTTTAACTCCACGTTCGACGGGCAATTCGATCCTTCTACCATACCGGTGGAAAACATAGCCAAGATAAAGGTCTCATACGGCAACCACTCGGTTCTATACGGTCAGGGAGGACTCGCGGGCGTCATCAACGTTATCACTAAAAAGGGTAGGAAGGGAGTCCACGGCTCTGCCAAGGCCGAGCTTGGAGAAAAGGATCGTCACTTAGAGGAAGTTACGCTTTCCGGGGCCAAAGACAAATGGGATTTTTTCCTGAGCGGCAGTTCCTTTCAGACGGACGGTTATCCCCTGTCAAACGATTTTGAATCCACCGCATTGGAGAATGGGGAACTGCGGGAGAACAGCGACAGGAAAAACAAAAACATGTTAGCAAACGTGGGCTTTGCTCCCAACGACAAGTGTCAGGTGGGCTTAGTGGTGAACTATCTCCGAGGGGAGTACGGGAAACCCCCCAGCACCCTTGCAAAAGCCGATGATCCCATGTTTGCAAAAAACCCGAAGTATGTCCGGGTAGAGCACATTGAGGGTCTTTCGTCGCAAATATCGCTCAGTGCAGACATCCCCGGACCACTGGACATGAGAGGATGGTTTTTCATAAACCAGTTGGATGAGGATGAAAACAGGTATGA
>JAIOSR010000157.1 GCA_021107495.1 Desulfobacterales bacterium
GCTCCGGTTTTTTGAAAAGGTTTGTATGGCTGTCATAATATGCCTTGATTTCTTCTTCGGAAACTTCCGCTTTCCCGAGGGTCATTTTGTCCAGAAAACGCTGGATAGAAATACCCCTGCTTATCTGCGATTTCATGACGGTCTCGGTGAGTTTCATCTTTTTTATGGCACTATTGAATTCGGCTTCAGTGGGAAATCGTTTTTTCAGTGCCTCGAACTGCGCATTGACTTCTGCCTCGTCAACTTTGGTTCCCACCTTTTGGCTTTGCTGATAAAGCAACTCGATGTTGATAAGGTTATCAAGGACTCTTTTTTCAAGTTCCGGAAGCTGTGAGGGAGAAAGCGGTTTTCCCATGCTCGTGAACCGTTGACGGACACCGCTCATTTCCCTGTCAAAACTGACACGTGAGATCACTGATCCGTTAACCTCCGCAACTTTGTCTTCCGAAGGCTTAGTCTCTTCGGCAAGTGCCGGCATGACAATCCATGTTAGAACCAGACCCGTTATAACCAACAAGAACAATATTCCACGTTTTTTATTCATTCAATTTTCTCCTTTTGAGTAACTACTTAGTTATTCCTTATACTTTAGCCCGTTTCAAGGGTGAGGCATTTGAAGTGAATTCAAATGGTTCAACCCTCTCTGAGGCTCTGAAAAAAGACCATGTTCCATGAAGGGGGATGGTTTCAGGGAAGCTTAAGGTACAATCCTCTCCCGCATCAAACGTATGGTTTTTGCATAATCATCACTATGGTAAATAGCCGAACCCGCAACAAACACATTTGCGCCTGCCGAAGACACCGTACCGATTGTTTCCGGACCGATACCTCCGTCTATTTCGATTTCAATGTCCAGACCCCTTTTATCAACCATGTCCCGCAGCTTTTTTATCTTGGGGATCACCTCGGGTATAAATTCCTGACCACCAAAACCCGGGTTGACAGTCATCAACATAACCATATCAAGATCGCCCAACACATATTCCAGGCAATCCAGGGTCGTGGCAGGGTTCAGGGACACGCTTGATTTTACTCCTTTTGCTTTTATATGCTGAATCGTCCGGTGGAGGTGATAAAGGGTCTCGGGATGCACGGTTATAATGTCTGCACCCGCCCCGGCAAACTCATCAATAAAACTGTCCGGGTCTGATATCATTAAATGGACATCAAGGGGCAGGTTTGTAACTCTCCGGGCTGCCTTTACGATCATGGGGCCTATGGTAATGTTGGGGACAAAGTGACCGTCCATAACATCAATGTGTATATAGTCAGCCCCTGCCTTTTCTACTGCCCTGATTTCCTCCCCGAGACGAGTAAAATCCGCCGAAAGAATCGAAGGTGCGATTTTTCCCATGTGGGTTTCTCCGCTATATGTATATCGCTTTAGTATTATATTAGCTAAGCCTGAATCGCTAAACGATTTTTTTCAATAATCAAAGTGGCAGAAGGCGCATGGCACAAGGCGAAAGGAACATGAAAAAAATTATCTGATGAAATGCCCTGCGCCATGAGCCCTGCGCCTTGCGCCACGATCATTCTGACCGTCAATTTCCAAAGAAACCATGTGCTCGCCTTATGAAAGACCTTGCTTAGAGCTTCTTAAACAAGGCCCCGAAAAAGCCATCCATATCGTGAACATGCGGAAGGGTCTTAAAAAAACCGTTATCGTCGATCAGATCGAGGCACCAGTCAGGAACATGGTCTTTCAGATTTTCAAGCCCTATTCCTCTGTTTTTCTCCAAAAAACCCTTGACCACATTCTCATTTTCCTGTTTCGAGATGGTACAGGTTACATAAAGCATCTTTCCTCCTTTTCGAAGCAAGGGCACTGCCTGATTAAGGAGGTCTTTCTGTAATTGCGCCAATCTGTTTATCTGATCCTCAGTTTTGGTCCACTTCCCGTCCGGATGCCTGGAAAGAGTTCCAAGTCCTGAACAGGGCCCATCAATAAGAATTTTGTCAAATAAACAATGAAACAGGGAAGAAAGGCGGTCCCTCGCATCTGCAACGACCGGGTGAATACAACCGATACCGAGACGGGATGAACTGTCACTAAGCCTTATCAGCCTGTTATGGCTTATGTCAAGGGCGACAAGCAAATCCCTTTTTCCCGTAAGCTGGGCAATATGCGTTGACTTGCCTCCCAGACCCGCACAGAGATCCAGGACCTGTTCTCCTGGTCCGGGGGAAAGAAGATGAGCGCAGACCTGTGCGGCCTCGTCCTGGACCTGAAACAAACCTTCCTTAAAGGCTTTCAGGTTGTTCACCGGTCCTTTTACACCTGAAATTCTCAGGCCCTCGGGCGCGTGTGGTGTTGCCTTGCCGGTTACTCCCTCCTCTTTCAGTCGTTTGATCAGCCCTTGCCTGTCAATCTTCAAGAGATTGCACCTGATAAACAGACCGGGGATCCGGTTTCCGGCCTCAAGAAGATGCCCAACGGAATCCATTCCCAATTCCCTGATCCACTTTTTCACTAACCAGACGGGATACGAATAAAAAACAGAAAGGTAAGTAACGGGATCATTTTCTCGGTCGGGTAAAGTGTATCCGTCCTTTCGGCGGCAGATATTTCTCAGGATGCCATTGACAAACCCCGCCACATGACGCCGACTCATATCCCCGGCCTGCCTGACCGCCTCATTCACAGCAGCGGATTCAGGGACCCGGTCCATGAAAAATATCTGAAAAAGGGCAATCCGGAGGATGTTTAAAACCGAAGGTTCGATCTTCTTGAAAGAAAAGTTAACGGTCTTTCTAATAATCCAGTCTAATCGAAGCCGCCACCGAAAAACTCCCTGAACCAGGTGAACCGAAAAGGCCCGGTCTCTTTCATTCAGACCGGGATCACCCCTGAATGCTCGATCCAGGTATTGTTCCGGGAAGCCCTGGCTGAGATCCAGACTGTTCAGGGTCCTTAGTGCCAGATCCCTCGCTGTCACGTTTTCCTCGATATCAAAATGATAACCTTATAAAAAGTCGCTTTGCGTCTTTTTACTCGGCGAGGGAAGGCTACCCCTCCCCCGCCATTTGAAGTTAATTCAAATGGTTCCACCCCTACCCCAGACCGGGGCTTAACCGCCCTCGGCCTGTTGATGGACTTTTTGCGAGTCCATCAAAAAAGTTATTATTCCTTTTTCCACCAGGTCCAGATCCACATCGGTATCGTAACAGGGTCCGAAGGGTCTTTTGTTGAATATGCCGAAAACAGGGATCGGATAACTGTCCTGAATCCCGCTTGTAAGGTCCCGCTCGCATGCCACCGCAATGATGACCTCAGGCCTTTTCTCTACAACAATCTTCCTGGCCAGGGTCCCTCCGGTCGCAACCGACACGGGCACGCCATACTTTTTGGAAAGCGCCACAATACCTTTTATCTTACATTTTCCGCAGGCCTCGCAGTTATCCACATTCCATATAATTCTTACCCTGCATTCATGATTTTGAAGACAGTGGGGAAGAAGTAAAAGCAGCCTGTCCGGGCAAACCCTTTTGGCCTCGGCAAGAACAAGTTGATTATTGATAGCTATGAAGGATCTGCGTGTCCTGGCCTTGCTGATGCCTAAGCATTTGCCCACAAGCACTAAAAGCGGGAACAGAAACCGGATAACCACTCCCCGGATTCGACGGTTAAAGAAGAGGTTCTTGCCCCTGATAATGGTAAGAACAAGTGTCAGGGCGCCGCCGAACCAGAAAAGGACGACACAGCCTAAAGCAACGGCTAAGATAAGGGGTAGCCTCGGATGGATATTGGAAAGCCCCACATAAGGGACCCACCAGAGAAAAAAGGCAAGACCCACCATGACAACACAGGCCACCAACAACAGGAAGACAAACGTCCTTTTCTCCGGTTGTTGCGGGTCCCTGGATTCGCCCGGCTTTCTTGTTTTTGCGGGTCCGGTCGTGTCAACATGATGGGGAATTGTCTCAATCGGCCCCATGTGCACAGACTCTTTCATCTTAACTCCCCAACATTGTCCCCGGCTCCAAAGCAAATCCCCTTAGAAAATCGCCGGCAGGCAATCTCTTCTTCCC
>JAIOSR010000315.1 GCA_021107495.1 Desulfobacterales bacterium
CGCTTAAAAATGGTGAGCAAGTCAGGTAGGATGATCGTTAGCCCAAGAGTTCTTGAATTGCCGCCAACAGCTCGTTCATCTTAAAAGGCTTGGCAAAAATGCGCAAAGCACCAAATCCCTCTGCTATCTGTAGATATGACTCGGGTCCGACAGTCCCGCCGCCGGACATGGCTATGATCTTCACTTCCGGGAATTCAACCCTTAGATCCGTAATGGTCTCAAGGCCCTCCTTTTTGGGCATTATGATATCCGTTATGACCAGATCTGCAGGGTTCTCGCGATACAGCCTGATCCCTTTCTCCCCATCAGGGGCATCCATTACCTCATATCCGGCACGCTCCAACATCTCCCGAAGTAATGTCCGAATATGAACTTCATCATCTATAACAAGAATAAGTGGCATTTTTGGTTCCTTTCTCCTCAGCTTCCTTAATTCTGTTTCTCAAATTCCGTAATATACGCTTCTAAGGTCAGGAGTGTTTCTTTATCCATTTCTATAAACTGGACCCCTGATTTAATCTTTCCGTCTTCATCTGTTCTGGAATGAACCACCTTTCCTTTGATATCCACCATATTATCTTTGAGGCCGATGGCCAGAACCATAGTATGTGCCGGATCAACAGGATTATATATCTCCAGCAGGATTCCGCCTTTACTGACGTTCAAAGTCCTTCCCATTCCCTGGTCCAGAGCTCGGTTATTCTCATCAAGGCACACATAGGACAAGAGATTGAGGGATTCAACTCTTGGATTTTTTCTTCTTTCTATTCCCGCCATGTTTTCTCCTCACTTCCAGAACTTTGGCTCCTCCGTTTCCCTGCCCCCCTGTTCCCTCGTTCCCTTTCATACAATAACGGACTGAGGACGAGGGTACGATTGGACGACTGGACGGAAGGACAAACACTCAGGCTACTCATTCAGCAACCCTTTCAATTCTTCTTTGAGGGACGGCCACGTCAACTTCAAACATGCTTTCAAGGCCTTGCCTACCCCATGCCCGTCAACAGCACTGCCCGGGAATGATGGGGCCTTGAGTTGTCCGTTTAGTTCATTTTCCATCTTTTCGACAGGCATCAGTGGAGTAACCTGCCCGTCCAGATCCCTTTTGTTGTACTGGAAGACCAGAGGAATCTCCAAAATGTTTTTATCAAAATCTTTGAGGTTCTTCTCCAGGTCTTTTAATGAAATGATATTTTCTTCACGCCTGACCTCAAGTGAATCCGCAACAAATACAATCCCGTCAACCCCTCTCAGGACCAGTTTCCTTGTGGATTTATAGAGCACATGCCCAGGAACGGTATATAACTGGACCCGGACATTAAAGCCCTCTATTTTACCGAGTTCCATTGGAACGAAATCAAAAAAAAGTGTTTGATCGCTCTCAGTATTAATAGAAATTATTTCACCTATTAACAGTTCTTTATATGCGTCGGCAATATACCTGAAATTGGTCGTTTTTCCACATCTGGCAGGACCGTAAATAACAATTTTGCAGGATATTTCCCTCGTTTTAAGATTGTAAACAGCCATAAAGTTCAACTCCAACACGCTCAGTCATTCAGGATTCTTGAAGCAGTTTGATCCGGTTTCTTTAACGTTGCATAAACGACACGCCTTAGACAATCAAAATCTTTGAGCGTTTTCAGAAATCACTTTGTGAACCTTGTTTCCGATAAGGACTTCGATTTCAGCGATGAGTTCGTGGGTGGGAACCACATTAAAACGAGGATTAGCTAAAATAGCAACTTCTTTTCCATTAGACATTTGCACCTTGAAGACCAGTTTGCACTCTCCGGGGTATTTGAACGCGATATCCTGCAGGTCCTCTAAGACTTCTTTTGATACACTTTCCTCGCTGAGGTTCAGTTCTATGGCCTTAACGGCTTTCTGCCGGATTGAATCCAAGGTGACGATTTCCTGGGCAATGATCTTGGCAGTGCTGTCACCGATTTCAGCGCTGCCGGTGATGAGTAGAGGTTCATCCCCTTTAAGAATGGGAGCGGTTCTGTTGAAAACATCGGGGAAGATGACCGCTTCCGTTGAACCGGTCAGGTCTTCCAGGGAAAGTATGGCCATCTTGTCTCCCCTCCTGGTCCGCTTCATCTTCAGGCTTTCCACAACGCATGCGATTTTGACAATGCTCTTATCCTTCTGTGCCGGAAGGTCCTGTACGGGGCAGGTGGCGAAACGTTCTATCTCTTTATTATACCCGGCCAAAGGGTGTCCGGTAATATAGAAGCCAAGGGCCTCCTTTTCTTTTCTCAACTTTTCCTTTTCATTCCATTCATCAATATCCGGAAGATCGAAAAGATCATTTAAACCACCATCTTTTAAGTCCAAAGACCCAAATATATTCAATTGATTAGGGTCATGGTTGGCGCCGGATATCTTGAGTGCATCATCTAAGGCCGCAAAAAGTCTTGACCTGAAGACGCCCGTAAAGTCAAGGGCACCGCACAGGATCAGGCCTTCGATCACCCTTCGGTTAACCTTGGTCCCCTCTATCCTCCCTGTAAATTCAACCAGGTCTCGAAAAGGCCCGTGTTCTTCCCGCTCCCGAATGATAGACTCCACGGCCTTTAACCCCACATTCTTGACTGCCGCCAGACCGAAACGAATTTTATCACCCACAACGGAAAAGTCGGCCAGGCTTTCATTGATATCCGGAGGCAGGATTCTAATACCCATGTCCCTGCATTCTGCTATATTTTTAATGGTCTTGTCCTGGTTACCCATGTCCTGTGTCAAAAGGGCGGCCATGAACTGCACAGGATAACGGGTCTTAAGATATGCAGTCTGATAAGCGATCATGGCATAGGCAGCGGAATGAGACTTATTGAAACCGTATCCCCCGAATTTATCAATCAGCTCAAAGATCCTCTCGGCCATTTTCGGTTCAACGCCGTTTTCCGTTGCCCCTTCAATAAAACGCGCCCTGTGTCTTGCCAAAACCTCCGGCTTCTTTTTTCCAACGGCCTTCCTGAGTTCATCGGCCTCGGCCATGCTATAGTTTGCCAGGATCTGGGCACTCTTCATGACCTGTTCCTGGTAAAGGATGACCCCATATGTCTCTTTTAAAATGGGTTCAAGCTGGGGAAGAAAATAATTGATCTTTCCATTACCATGCTTTCCATTAATGAAGTCGTCAACCATGTTGCTGCCCAGAGGACCCGGTCGGTAAAGGGCAACAAGGGCAATCACGTCCTCAAATACCTCCGGTCTGAGCTTTCTTAAGAGTTCTTTCATGCCCGAACTCTCCAACTGGAAAACGCCGGTTGTCCTTCCTTCGCTTATGAGCCCATAGGTAGCCTCATCGTTGAGCGGAATTTTATCAATATCCCATTTATCACCGGTAGTTTCTTCGATCAATCTCAGGGCATGTTTGATCACGGTCAGGGTCTTAAGACCCAAAAAATCAAATTTGATGAGACCCAGTTGTTCGATCCGGTCCATGGTATACTGGGTCATGATCTCGTCTCTGGCACCCTTAAAAAGAGGCAGGTACTCCACAAGCGGTTTGTCTGCAATGACAACCCCGCATGCATGGGTGGATGCATGCCGGGCCAGGCCTTCTAAGGA
>JAIOSR010000431.1 GCA_021107495.1 Desulfobacterales bacterium
CGGGAACCCCGGGGACCTCAAAGTCATGGTCGTGGGAAACCTCATAGTCGGCTAAGAATCGTTTGATATCCCTGATGGCAATAGGTTCGTCCAATTCACCTCTTCGGCATGCTTCTTCGCATTGATGTGTACATATCCGTCCGCATATGCCAGGCAGGATATTGTCCCGGCGGACTACTTCCAATGCCTCCTTGAATCTGCCTACCTTAGCCAAAGCAATGTAGGCCTGGGCATTAACGCCTAAGGGACAGGCATCCTGGCACAGTGGTTGCCGTCTTTTATCAATGACAGGTCTGCCGGGCAGGCTCCTTCGACCGTGAAATTGGATGGGTTTTTCTCCGCTCAGGGTAATCACGGGGCAAATCTCGGCACAGCGGCCGCAAAGGGTGCACAGGTCGGGGTCGACAAACGTCCGAAGGTTCTTGATCCCGGCGCGGAATCCCTGGGGTGTATGTTTGAGTGAGGTGATCCGGGCAGGCAGGGCACAACGAATGCGAGGGTTTCTCATGATCCTCAGCAATCCTGAGCGATGCGCGTAATTGAGTGAAAGACCTGAAGCTAATCGCCATTCTTCCTGTGATAGTTTCTGATCCAGGTCAGGGTCGGAATCCACGAGGGTCACAGGAATTCCCAACTCACCAAGTTTATTGGTGGCAGCAATGCCTGCCGGTGTCGCACCAATGACAATTACCCTATGTAAACGGTCTTTTTGACGTTTCATAATCAGGCACCTTTCATTCCGGCGGCCTTCTTTTCCCGCCCCTTGAGCACGGCCAGACCATAGTCGGCGCCCTTGTTAAAGGCATTTGCGTTCATCTCCTCAGTGCCCTTTGGTACAGAATCGATCACGGCGTTACGCGCGCCGTCCACGGAAACAACTTTCGTAATTGCAGTCAAAAAACCTATCATAATAATGTTGGCCATCATGGTCCTTCCCAAATCTTCAGCCATAGAGGTGGAAGGAATGGAAAAGAAGTCCCTGTCAATTCCGGAGGGTTTTACAAGATCCTGATCTAACAGCAGGATGCCGTCATCCTTGAGCTGGCCGATGAATTTTTCAAAACCGGACTGGGACATGCATGCCAGGATGTCGGGATACCTGACGTAAGGGTAATAGATGGACCCGTAGGAAATGATAACCTGCGCGCTGCAAGCTCCTCCACGGGCCTCGGGGCCATAGGACTGGATAAAGGTGCTCTCCTTGTGGTCGCCTATGACAGCGGCCTTGCCAAGGATGCGACCGGCCAACACAATGCCCTGACCCCCGAATCCTGTGATCGTAATTTCCTGCTTTTCGATTTTTTCTTTACCTTTGCCCATATTCTAAAAAGCCGTAATTTCAGTTTCCGATTTTTGAGTTAAGTTATTCTGCTTTCCGACCCGTAACCCGTATTTATTCTAACGTGTCAAACCTGATCCTCAAAAAATCCCAAATCCCAAACACCAAATTACAAATAAATTCCAAATTCCAAGCATCAAATTACAAATACCATGCCAAAGCCGGGCAAGAATCTCAAACTACAACATCCAAAGATCAAAACCGTTTGCTATCTCGAATTTTGGTAATTGTGATTTGTTTGGTAATTGTGATTTGTTGTTTGGGATTTCCAGTAATCCATCACTGGTACTCCATGAGCTATTGAGCTTCCAAAAAGCTAAATCCCTTCACCCTCCTCTTCAAAGAGGTCCTTTGGCCTACAGGTGTTGTCGTACCTGTCCGAACATGTGGGCAGGTTCGTATCAACAAATTTTCCCAGGATGATCCCCCTGTCAAAATCTATACCCAGTTCCGTGGGATGGGCGTCGTTTTTGATAATGGTTTTTTCCTGGTATGTCTTGAGCGTATCTATAGGCTTTTCCTTGTTGCGGCGGCCATAGTTTATAGGGCATGGAGAGAGAACCTCTACAAAAGAGAAGCCTCGTTTTAAGATTGCCTCCTCAATGGATTCGGTAAGGTCCCGTGCATGAAGAATAGTCCACCTGGCAACATAAGTGGCTCCCGATGCATAGGCCATAAGGGGGAGATTAAAAGGTGTATCGGGATTCCCCATGGGCGTGGTTGTGGTCATGGACAGATAGGGTGTCGTCGCCGCTACCTGACCTCCCGTCATGCCGTAATTAAAATTGTTGACACATACAACGGTCAGGTCCACGTTCCTGCGTGCCGCGTGGATAAAGTGGTTGCCCCCGATGGCAAAGAGGTCCCCGTCGCCGCTGAACACCACTACATTAAGCTCCGGGTTGGCCAGTTTCATACCCGTTGCAAACGGGATAGCCCTTCCGTGAGTGGTATGATAGGAATCAAGGTTCACGTATCCGGCGCCCCGGCCCGAACATCCGATTCCGGAAACCATGACCGTTTTCTTGAGGTCAATGCCGCTTTCCTTCATGGCTATCAGGCATGAGGAAAATGCGGTCCCGATGCCGCACCCCGGACACCAGATGTGGGGAATGCGATCAATCCTAAGGAGATCGTCTAAGGGATGGGTTGTCTGTTGTTTATTCAACTTCATACCTTTCCTGCAGAATAGACTATTAAAACGCCGTTTTCAGTGTCTCAATGACGCTGTCCGGGGGAATGATCGTCCCGCCTGGGTGCCCCACCAAGAAAGCAGGGGCCTTGCCTGCCGCGCATCGTTCCACCTCATAGTGTATTTGACCCAAATTGATTTCCACGGTCACGAATCCCTTTACCCTTTCAGCTAATTTCCGGATTTGATCTTCCGGAAAGGGCCACACCGTGATCAATCTCAAGAGCCCGGCCTTGATGCCCATTTCCCGGGCCTCGTCCACGGCCGCCAGGCTGGTTCGAGTCGATACTCCGTAGGAGATGACTGCAATTTCAGCATCATCCATACGGTAGCTTTCTGTCTGGATTATGTCATGGAGGTTCCGGCTGACCTTCCCAATTATCCGGGTCATCATCTCCTCCTGGGCCTCCACGGTCATGACCGGATAGCCCTTTTCATCATGGGTCAATCCCGTCACGTGGATGTTGTATCCCTCACCGGCAATGGCCATGGGCGCGACACCATTGGGGCCCGGCTGGAAAGGCTTGAAACGGTCCTTACGGCCTTTGGGTCTGGGTCTTGAAACGGTCTTTATGGTCCTTGCCTCCGGAATAATCACGCGCTCACTTATGTGCCCGATTATCTCGTCGCTCATTATGAGCACGGGTAACCGGTAGGTTTCGCTCAGGTTGAAGGCCCTAATGGTCTGGTAAAAGGTATCCTGGGGTGATGAAGGCGCTAATGCAATGATTTCATAATCGCCGTGGGAGCCCCAGCGGGCCTGCATCATGTCGCTTTGTGCTCCCTGGGTGGGGAGCCCTGTTGATGGGCCGGCGCGCTGGACATCTACTATTACACAGGGGGTTTCAGTGCATGCGGCAAGCCCGATGTTCTCCATCATGAGGCTGAAACCCGGACCCGATGTGGCGGTCATGCTCTTGACACCGGCGCACGAAGCGCCGATCACGGAGGCGATTGCCGCGATTTCATCCTCCATCTGGATAAAAGTGCCGCCAACCTCCGGTAATCGTTCGGCGATCTGTTCTGCGATTTCAGTTGCCGGGGTGATTGGATATCCGCCAAAAAAGCGGCATCCCGCTGCCAGGGCGCCTTCTGCGCAGGCAACGTCCCCCGTCATAAAATGTTCACCTGTAAGGACTGCCGGGTTCATTCCGGATTTATCTCCAAGTATTATGGTCTCTTAAAAAGTCGCTTAGCGCCTTTTTACAATTCAAAAATGTATCGCTCAGGCCCCGTTTGAAGAGTTTTCGGGCGGTATCTCCACTGAAAAAATGGCGAATTCCGGGCAAATTATCTCGCAATAGTGGCAATTCACACAGTCATCCGGTTTTTTTACAAGGGGAGGGTGATAACCTTTCTGGTTGAATTTGGAAGAAAACTCGAGCACCCCTTTTGGGCAGAATGCAATGCAGTACCCGCACCCTTTACAGCGATCCTCCAGGATGTGTACATCTCCCCGGGAAATCTGAATTTCGTCTAAATCAAATGGAACCCGCCAAAATTCCATGACCCTTTCCTAAC
>JAIOSR010000267.1 GCA_021107495.1 Desulfobacterales bacterium
CCTTTTCATTCTGATTCTCAGTCTTGCTTTATCCCCCTTCATAAGCGCCTGTGGCGGTTTGGTTGGAGGAGACGTGGTCAGTGTTACAAAAGTCAAAAAAAATAGTCATACGGGTCTTGACAAAGAGGCCCTCGATAAACTTGCAGAGATCAAGAAGACCAGAAAAAATAATGTGATCAATCCCGGCTTGAGGAATGTTATCAAAGCTACCCCGCACTTCTCCGCATCCGAATACCTTGCACAAAAACCCGGCGCAAAGGGTGGCGCAGGCATCGACTACACGGTCGGAGGACATGATGTCCTGAATATTATTGTTTATGAGGAAAAGGACCTTTCCAGGGAGGCCATACGGGTTTCAGGGGAGGGATACATTTCGTTCCCTCTGATAGATCGCGTCAAAGTGGATGGCCTTACCACTTCGGAGATCGAAAATCTCATATCCCTCAAATTGGCTGAAAAGGAATATCTGTTAAACGCCCATGTTTCAGTCATGGTAACAGAATACAACAGCAAACGATTCCTGGTCCTGGGCGCCGTAAAAACCCCTGGCAGTTACTCCCTTGATGCCCAGGAGCGAGTTCTGGATGCCATTTCCAGGGCAGAAGGTATTGTTGCAGATCAGGCAGGTAAAAATGGCATGATCATCCGCACGGAAAACCCCGGAACTGAAAAGGAACACAAGCTGATTATTGATTTGGACCTCCATGGTCTTTTAAAAGGAAGAGATCAGGTCTCCAACCTTTACCTTGCGGATAAAGACGTCATTTTCATCCCAAAGGCCGAGCATTTCTACATCATAGGCCAGGTCAAAAGCCCGGGGTCTTATCCCCTCACTGACAGGGAAATTACACTTATTGAGGCAATCAGCATGGCTGAAGGCTTCACACCCGTTGCGTCCCGCAACAAAACGCGCATCATCCGCGTAGAAGACGGGGTTGAAAAAATCCTCCAGATAAAAGTGGACGCCATTACTGATGCCGGGAAAAAAATACAGGATGTGCTCATACAGCCCAACGACATCATCGTGGTTCCTGAAAGCTTTTTTTAAACCCCTAAACTCAAGTAATTACAGCGACCTGCAATAAAAATTCGGCACAAGATGGAAGAGAACAGACAAGAAGACATAGACCTTCGCGATTACCTGCAGGTGATCCTCAAAAGAAAATGGTCGGCAATCACCGCCTTTGCCATCATTGTTATCACCGTTGTCATTCACTCCTTCACGGCCACGCCGATTTACGAGGCCACCGCCCGCCTGGTTATTGAAAAGGAAAATCCCAACGTGGTCTCCATTGAAGAGGTAATGGCGGTTGACTCATCCGGTACCGACTATTACCAGACCCAGTATAAGATTATCGAAAGCCGTACCGTGGCCAGGGAGGTAATAAAACGTCTTCACCTGGACGAAAGTGAGGAATTCTTCCCGAAACCAAAAGATGACTTGATTTCCAACATGACGCGCTCCATAGAGGAGACCCTTGAGAGCTGGGGAGATTCTATCAAATCGCTGCTCACGACGGAAAATAACAACACCGCAGCCGGCGCACTTGATGAGGATTCAGCCCTTGTGACCGAGTTTACCGAAAGGATAGAGGTCTCACCGATCCGTAACAGCCGTCTTGTGGATGTCAGCTTTCAGGCTAAGGACCCTGTATTGGCCACTAATATCTCGAATACTCTTGCCCGCACCTACATAGATCAGAACCTGGAAACCAAGCTTCTGGCTGCTCAGGATGCAGTGAAATGGCTTCACAGCAGGATCGAGGAAGAGCGCGAAAAGGTGGGAGTAGCGGAGCAGGCCCTGCTCCGCTACAAGGAAAAACACAGCATTGTAACCGACTTCTCAAGCGGTGTTGAAAAAGTCACAGCCCAGAAGCTTGCAGAATTAAACACCCAGGTAGTGGAAGCGGAATCAAATCGGGTTGAGGCGGAAACCCGTTACAAACAGGCATCCGCCCTGATGGGGTCTCCGGACATGCTGGATTCCATACCGGAGGTGCTCAACAATGAGTTGATCCGCCAGATCAAGACAATGGAAGTAGAGCTATATAAACGGGTGTCCGAGCTTGGTAAAAAGTACGGGCAAAAACATCCGCGCATGGTGGCCATCGAGGCAGAGCTGAAAACCCTTCAAAAAAGAAAGGCACAGGAGGTAAATCGTGTCATAAACTCGCTGAAAAACGAATACAGGGTGACGCTCGCAAAAGAAAAATCCCTTAAAACCGCCCTTGCCAAACAGAAAAAGGAATCGCTCGACCTTAATCAAAAGGCCGTCCAGTATGGTGTGCTCAAGCGCGAGACAGAAAGCGCCAGGAACATGTATGAGGTGTTGATCAAGCGTTTTAAGGAAACTACCCTTACCGAAGATATGAGGGCGGGGAATATTAGGGTCATTGATCGGGCTGAAGTCCCGGAATATCAGGTAAAACCCAGAAAAAAGCTCAACATCCTCCTGGCCATTATCGTCGGTCTTGTGACGGGAATAGGGCTGGCCTTCTTTTTCGAATATCTGGACAATACCATCAAGATTCCAGAAGACGTAAAACAACACCTGAAAATTCCATATCTCGGCCCTGTCCCTCTATTCGCATCAGAAAAAAATGGGAATCCGGGGGATGCCATGAGGCCGGACTTAGTGTCCTTTCATCTGCCCAAGTCAACAGCCAGCGAGTCATTCCGCGGCATACGGACAAGTATCCTTTTATCTTCTGCTGACTCAGAGCCCCAGATTTTATTGGTCTGCAGTGCCGGGCCCAGGGAAGGAAAAACGATTAACGCGGCTAATATCGCCGTCACCATGGCACAGTCCGGCAGCAAGGTGATTATACTTGATTGCGACATGCGCAGGCCCAAGATACACAAGTTATTCGGCATTCCAAGGGAGCACGGGATATCAAACCTTTTGGCAACCAGTAGCGATGTGGACGGGGCTATTGTCCGTTCCGGAATACCTAATCTGGATGTGATGCCATGCGGGCCGATTCCACCAAATCCTTCCGAGATATTAGGGTCGAAACGCATGGTCAATCTTCTGGATACTCTTCGGAAAAGATATACCCGTATTATCATTGACTCTCCGCCCTCAACGGCAGTAACGGATGCAGTGGTGCTCTCAAAATTCGTGGACGGCGTGATCCTGGTTATTCGCGCAGGGGAAACAATAAGACAGATGGCAAAAAACGGTGTGGCCCAGTTTGAGGCCGTTGGGGCCCCGCTTATCGGCGCAATCCTGAATGCGGTAGATTTGGGCAGGGACAGTTATTATTACTACCAGTATTATTACTACTATTATGGGGAAGACCAGGAGAAGCGGAAAAAATCCCGCAGGAAAAAGAAATCAAAGAATCAATATACCGAAGAAGCATAAACCTTTTTGGTGGAGCGATTATATAGCTTGATAGATCTGCATTGTCACATCCTGCCCGGGATTGATGACGGACCAATGTCCCAGGATGAAAGCCTTGCCATGGCAAGGTGCGCCGTGGAAGACGGTATTCACACAATTGTGGCCACACCCCATACCTTAAACGGCATCTACTTGAACCCTGCCAAGGAGATAATTTCAAAAGTAGAAGCACTTCAAAAGATACTGTCAAACAACCATATTCAACTTGAATTATGTGCTGCCTCCGACGTACATCTATGCCCTCATCTGCTGAAAATGGTTGACTCCGGAGATGCCCTGACAATCAACGACGCTAAAAAATATATGCTGTTGGAGTTGCCTTCACAGGCAATACCTAACGGTGTGAAAGATGAGATCTTTTCTTTGAAATTGAACGGCATCACACCCATTATTACCCATCCGGAACGGAATGCCATTATACAGCACGATTTGGGCATCCTTTATGACATGGTTTCTATGGGTGCAATGAGCCAGGTAACGGCAATGAGCATCACCGGAGACTTTGGGGTGTTTGTTAAAAAAGTGGTCGAGATCATGTTAAAAAAACGATTGGTACATATTATTGCAAGCGATGCCCACGGTGTGAATAAACGTCCACCGCTATTATCCCGGGCGGTTGAGCACGCAGCGGAAATCTTAGGGAATTATGAGGAGGCTATGCGCATGGTGACGGAGGTTCCGGCCGCAATTCTGTCGGGCGCGATGCCTGATATCCCTTTACCCATAAACATAAAACACAAGGATAGATAACATTTCGGCCCTTTGAATTTGAACTGGAGGCGCTTAAAAAATGACATTTGAAAAAAACATTCTCTGCATCGGGGCAGGCTATGTGGGCGGTCCAACCCTGGCCATGATTGCCTGCAAATGCCCTCAATACAAGGTGACGGTTGTGGATATCAACCCCACCCGCATTGCCCAATGGAACTCGGATGACCTCCCCATTTTTGAACCGGGCCTTGAGGAAATAATAAAAACGAGTCGGGGAAAAAACCTTTTTTTCAGCACCGAGATTGAAAAAGGGATAAAGGAAGCGGATATCATCTTTGTCAGCGTGAATACCCCAACCAAGACATTCGGGGCAGGCGCGGGCATGGCCGCAGACCTTCAGTACTGGGAAAAAACGGCCAGGCAGATACGTGAGAATGCAGGGTCCAACAAAATAATCGTCGAAAAGAGCACCCTTCCTGTAAAAACCGCACTGGCCATGAAGAGAATTCTCACCTCCACCGACGATGATATTCAGTATCAGGTCCTTTCCAACCCGGAATTCTTAGCCGAAGGAACGGCCATCCGGGACCTGGAAAATCCCGACCGGGTCCTCATCGGATCGAGTGAAACACCGGATGGTCTAAAGGCCAGGGATGAGTTGGTAGAAATTTACGCCAACTGGGTGCCCAAGGCAAAAATCATTACCTCCAACATCTGGAGCAGCGAACTTTCAAAACTCGTGTCCAACGCCTTTTTGGCACAGAGGATATCCTCAATAAATTCCGTATCGGCCCTTTGTGAAAAGACCGATGCCGACATCACCGAGGTGGCCCGGGCCGTGGGCATGGACAGTCGTCTGGGAAACAAGTTCTTAAACGCCAGTATAGGCTTTGGCGGTTCCTGCTTTAAAAAGGATATTTTGAATCTGGTCTATCTTTGCCAATACTATGGTCTTGAAGAGGTGGCCGAATACTGGAAAGGCGTGGTAAAAATCAACGAATACCAGAAAGAGCGATTTGTACTTAACATGCTGAGTGCCATGTTCAACACATTAGCCGGCAAAAAGATATGTCTTTTCGGTTTCGCGTTCAAGGCCGATACGGGCGACACCAGGGAAAGCCCTGCCATCTTTATCTCTAAAAGACTGATGGAGGAAAAGGCCGAATTGATCATTTCCGATCCAAAGGCCCTCAAAAATGCAATGACGGATCTGGACGGTTTGGAGGGAAAGGTCTCATACGTTGAAGACCCGTACAAGGCCGCTGCCGGCTGCGATGCCATTGCCGTCATGACCGAATGGGACCTGTATGTGGACCTTGATTATGAGAAGATATACCGGTCAATGGCCAAGCCCTGTTTTGTCTTTGACGGAAGGAATATCCTGGACCACAAACGATTGTTTGAAATAGGCTTCAATGTTTTTCCCATCGGGAAGCCGGCCAAGACACATTTCAATTAAAGCTTAGAGCTTAACAAGGGGTCATTCAAGATGAGACATATTCAGAAACGGATACTTGTGACCGGAGGGGCCGGTTTTCTGGGTTCCCACCTCTGTGATCGGCTGGTTGAGGAAGGGCATGACGTTTTGTGCCTCGACAATCTCTTCACCGGCGCCAAGCGGAACATCGGCCATCTCATTGAAAAACCCAATTTTGAATTGATACGCCATGATCTGGTAGAACCCATCCTCCTGGAGGTAGATGAGATATACAACCTGGCGTGTCCCGCTTCCCCCATACATTACCAGGTTAACCCCGTTAAAACCGTCAAAACCAGCGTCATGGGAGCCATCAACATGCTCGGCCTTGCCAAGAGGGTTAAGGCCAAAATCCTTCAGGCCTCCACCAGTGAAATTTACGGGGATCCTAACGTGCATCCGCAAACAGAAGGTTACTGGGGAAACGTCAATACAATCGGTATCAGGTCGTGCTATGACGAGGGTAAGCGCTGCGCTGAGACCCTCTTTTTCGATTATCATCGGCAAAACAGGGTTAACATTCGGGTCGTGCGTATTTTTAATACCTACGGACCGAGGATGCACCCGAACGACGGTCGGGTGATCAGCAATTTTATTGTCCAGGCCCTGGCAAACAGTGATATAACCGTTTACGGCCGGGGAGAGCAGACCCGCTCGTTTTGCTTTGTGGATGATTTGATAGAAGGTCTGGTCCGGATGATGAACGCCCCGGATGATTTCATAGGTCCTGTAAACATGGGAAATCCTGATGAATTCAGCATACTGGAACTCGCACAAATGGTCATCAGGCTGACAGGTAGTCGGTCGAAGATAGTCTATGAACCCCTTCCCCAGGATGATCCTTTGCAGCGCCAGCCGGA
>JAIOSR010000016.1 GCA_021107495.1 Desulfobacterales bacterium
AGCCAGAAAGACTGAATGATCAGATAGTCGGGGCTGACCAGTTCCGAAAAGACCTCCGGCAGGTCCACGAAGTCGGAGGTGTAGACCAGGCTTTTCTCCCTGCCTTGCCGGTCTTTTGACCTGATGGTAAACCCCACAGATCCCTTTGCAAAGGCCCCATGTTGGGTCCTGAAGGGGAAAATCTCAAACTCTTTATGTGTGAACCATTTACCCGGCTCAATCAGATGACTTTGTATGACATCCATCTGCTCCAGATAGGCAAACCTGGGGCTGACCACATCCCAGGTTTCGGGAGTCAAATAGACCGGTACGGGACGCCACGTGTCTTTTGGGGAATTGCGCTTATATGCAAAAAGCTCGTCCATACCCATGTAATGATCACCGTGCTCATGGCTGATCAAGACCCCGTCTATCCTGTCTATCCGGTTTCTCAATAGCTGGGACCGGGTGTCGGGACCGCAGTCTATAAGGAGATTGGTTTCACTGGAAAGGAGGATCGCAGTGCGTTCCCTTTTTTCACCCCTTTTGCGCATCTCCCGGCATATGAGACACTCGCAGTTTACTTCGGGAACACCCCACGCGCCGCCTGTTCCTAAAAAAAGGATATCCATGGAATTCATACGGCTATGAGCCTTAAACCGGCGATAGTAATGGCGCACATGGCCGCCAGGCGCAAGATCATACGCACGACATAACCCATATCAGGGCCCAAAAAATCCAGCAGGTAGGTAAAATCCGAGGCGAGAAGCAAAAGGGTGTTGAGTATGATCATTTTGGTGACCATTGCAATGTTTCCACCCTCGAATTTTCGCCTGGCGCGATCAAAGATATATAGAATAATTATATAGATAACCAACATAAAGAGGTAAACAGTCATCTGCGGTGTCAGGATCATACACACCTCCTTGAAGAATTTGGGGTATTAGTTTAACCCGATCATGATTTTATTTCTTTAAGATAATCTTCCAGATTTCCCCTCACAAATTTCATCAACTCCACGTCCTCGCTGTATTTTTTTACATAACCCACCATGGTAATCATTTCGCTCAGAGCTTGCCCCGTGACCAAGATACCTAAAGTTTTTTTCATCCTCAGGATCAGAATATGGAGGAGTTCGTTGAAAGAAGAGGCAAGAGCCAGCGGGCTTCCATCCGGACCCAACAATTCGGAGAAGCGCCCATAGATCCTCTTTGCAATCTTTTCATAGGGCTTTTCGGTCAAAACAAGGTCATGGAGAAGCGTTTTGCCCTGTTCGCTCAATTCATTTTTGCATTGATCAAAAACTAAATCAAACTGACGGCCTATTTCTTTCCGCAGATTACTTTCAAGGATGCTTAAAAGATCAAGATACAGGTTAATAATCTCGTGATAATGTGTTTCAGGGCCTTTGAAATCCGCAGGATAAATCAAGCCAAAAAAAATGAGAGGGTAGAATGCCCGGTAAAGGGCTCCCTGCCTCAAGCCTGCGACATTTAAAATTTCTCCTACTGTTCTTTCGCCGTCAACCATGGAAAGGCATGTCTGTTCGACAGTGCTTAACGGGACTAAATCCCTCAGTTCACTGGTTTTCCCGGTTTGCACGAAACAGGCATTAAGACCCGGGATGTATTTTTCGAGATGAGCCTTGTTTTTAATGCCCCTTATGGTTTCGAGCAATAGTTCAATGAGATCACGATTCACTGCATTGATGGAGGAGATAAGCCACTCGGATTCGCTGAATTCCAGCTCGGGATCTTTTACCTGCAGCACGGCGGCAAGATGATTCTTGGCCTTCAGGGCCACGAACCTGTCCCACAGTGATCGGGACAGGAGACCGCCTTCAATAAGGGCCTGGCCCAGTGAATGCGGATTCCTTTCCTTTATCTGGATTAGTTCATAGAACTGCTTCGGATCCAGACCTTTCTTTTTCGAAATTTCCTCGAGAAGGCGCTTATCGCTTTCAAGGCCTTCAGCATGCATGACCTTGCCCTCTCTCAGATATATCTTAATCGCGGTCTTACCATCCATGACGGAAAGTACACCGGTCTTTTGATCACGGTGCAGTTTGAGCAAAAAATCTGAAAGGCTTGATTCTTTTATATGTGTATGCTCAACCATTTTTCTAAGGACTAAACCCTTGAACCGTAATAAGTACTACGAGACCTCCGGAACAGAAGCATTCTCGCATCTGGGTGCTGGCTGGATATTAACCTCTGATATTAACAAGGCAAACCAGACTTGACAAGCTATAAAATGGCCTCGCAATTTAATTCGTTTTTCTTTAGTTTGTTTAGTTTGACCCATAAAACTCTTTTTCCTATACTGTCTTGAGACATTAAGCTAAAGCTACTGAAAAGAAGGCGTCATGATAAAATTTGATTGTGAATGCAAAATAGAAAAACAGGTCCGGCTAATTATCTGAAATGAAAATGAGTGAATACAACCAGCAGCAGGTCGAGGCTTTCATGATGGTCCGGCATTACCTGCACTGCCTTTCCCGAGCACGTATCCGGCAAGTAAAACGCCGGGTTCGGAATTACATGCGGTTCAGGGCCGATGTTGCAGCCTTTCAGACCCTGCACTTTTCAGAGATTTGCACGCACAAGTGTTTCACAAGTCAAACCAGTGCCTGTTGCGGTCGAGAAGGGATTGCCACATTTTTTGCCGATGTTGTGATCAACGTCCTTCTTTCTTCCGAAGTGGAAGTTGATGCCGTATTGCAGGCGCTTTTTACCGACCGCGGCGGCTTCAAATGCGTGTATCTGACCGAAGACGGTTGTGTCTGGCGCCTTAAGCCTATTGTCTGTGAAATGTTTCTGTGCCGGCACGCCAAAGAAAACGTTTTTAGCGCCAACGATGCCCTTCAAAAGCGTTGGGAACGCCTGCGCCGCAGAGAGCGCAGATACACATGGCCGAGCGGGCCGGTCCTCTTTGATGAAATGGAGGAACTTTTCATAAGGGCCGGTTACGACAGCCCCCTGATGTATCTTCACCACAGTCCGGGGCTTCTTCGGGTAAAGGAGCGCTCCGGAAAATTCCATTGAATATATAGATTTTTTGGGAGATCCGTGTTAATTTTAATATTACCTATAAACTTGTTTTGATTTTTTCAGGAGCTGTTTTTGAGAATTATATTTTTTGCGGGAAAGGGCGGGGTCGGTAAGACCAGTGTTGCAGCGGCCACTGGAATAAAGACGGCTGAAATGGGGCAAAAGACCGTGATCATGTCCCTGGACGTGGCACACAGTCTTTCAGACATATTTGATCTTGACAGGAACCTGTTGGACAAAAACAGGGGAAAACCGGTCAAGGTCGGCAAGGGCCTGTGGATCCAGGAAATTGACATACTGGAAGAGATCGGAAAAAACTGGGGGGATATCCACAAGTACCTCTCCCTCCTGTTAAATACCACCGGCCTGGATGAGATATTAGCCGAGGAATTAGCCATACTTCCGGGCATGGAGGAGATCAGCCTGCTTCTTTATATCAACCGGTATGTCCTGGAAAAAAAGTTCGATGTGATCATCCTTGATTGTGCGCCCACCGGTGAATCACTCAGGTTTATCAGTATCCCTACCGCACTGGAGTGGTACATAAAGAAGATATTCAAAATGGAGAGGACCCTTGCCAAATACGCCCGGCCCATAGCCAAAAGACTGTATGATGTGCCCTTGCCCGGAGATGACTATTTTGCCGCCATTCAATATCTGTTTGAACGATTGAGAGGTGTGGATAAGATCCTGACTGATCCTTCGACAACCACGGTCCGGCTGATTACCAATCCGGAAAAGATAGTCTTAAAGGAGACCCAGAGGGCATTTATGTATTTCTGTCTCTATAAAATGAATATTGACGGGATTATTATGAATCGAATTATCCCCGATAACGTCAATGATACCTATTTTAAGGACAGAATGAAAAGCCAGAAACAATACATAAAAAAGGCGGAAGAATATTTCAGCCCCATTCCTCTCTTTCCGGTAAACATGTTCAGGGATGAGGTCCTCGGTTATGAGAGCCTTAAGTCCTTGGCCGGGCAGATATATGGGGACAAAGACCCGCTGGATCGTTTTTTCGAGGGAGAGCCCTATCGTTTGTTTAAAGAGGATGGCGAATACAGGCTTGTTATGAGGCTTCCCTTTCTCATGAAAAAGGATGTAGAATTGACCAGGGTCTCGGATGAATTGATTGTCAGGGTGGGCAGTTTTAAACGACATGTGCTGCTTCCGAGACAGGTGGCCGCCGCAAAGGCTATCAAGGCCAGGATGGAAGACCGGCATTTATACATTCATTTTCGAGGAGATGACCATGTCTAAAAAAAAGAAGGAAGAGGAAATGGTGCTGTGCCCGGTGGGCAAATTTTTTCTGGATCTTCAAAAGGCTTCAGGAAAAAAATCGGAATTTTTTGATCACCTGAGCCGGTCCCGCGTGCAGTTTCTCAAAGTCATCCGGTCCTTAGTTGACGAAAAGATAGATGATATTGAGAAAAAGAGTGCTAAGGGCAAAAAGAAGGTGACAAAAATCAAGGTAGAGTGAGGGTTCGCCAAGGAGGCTGTCCGAGAATGGCTTCGTCGCGAGCCCGAGCGAAAATTTCGAGGGCAAGTCGTAGATCCCGGACTTTGAGCGGGAGCGGCAAGCCCAAAACGACCGGAGACGTAGCATTAGCCTACATTGAGGGCGTTTTGGGTGTGCCAACGCAGATCCTCGGTATTTACAGCCGGTCGTAGCAGAAGCCTATTCTCGGACAGCCTCCTATAACCATTGACTAAAGATGACGGCCTCTGATAGAAGGTCATGGACTTGGAAGTTCGATACAAGTTAAAAGTTTCCAAAGTGATCTAAAGTGCCTAAAGTTATGGAGTCGTTTCGCTCCATTGTTTTGTATAATTGACAGAACTCCTTGACTTTAGTTCACTTCAAACTTTAGCTCACTTCAAACTCCTGCAAAAATTCTCTATGCAGACGCGGAGAACTCTGACCTACCCCGGATGAGCAAGTTTTATAAGTAATAACTAAAGGAGATGGAGACCCATTGGAATTTGCCACCATTAAAGGTTTTAAAGATATACTCCCCCAAGAGGTGGGAAACTGGCAGCTGCTTGAATCCACGGCCCGCAGTATTTTTGAGGCCTTCGGGTATCATGAGATAAAGACCCCGCTGCTTGAAAGGACTGAGCTATTCAGCCGTGGAATCGGTCTGGATACGGATATTGTCTCAAAGGAAATGTATACATTAGAAGACAGCAAGGGAAGGGGCATGACCTTGAGACCGGAGGCCACGGCCTCAGTGGTCAGGGCCTATATCCAGCAAAGACTCTACCTGCAAAACCCCATACAGAAACTCTTTTCCATCGGCCCCATGTTCAGACATGAGAGACCCCAGAAGGGAAGATTCAGACAGTTTCATCAAATAAATGCGGAATTTTTCGGTGATCCGGGGCCAAAAAGCGATGCGGATATGATCGTCATGGCCATGTATCTTTTTGAGTCCATAGGTCTTGATGACCTCAGTCTGAATATAAACTCATTAGGGTGTCCCAGTTGCAGGCCCGGTTTTAGAGAAGATCTAAAGGGTTTCCTGGGCAAAAAAACCGACCTTCTTTGCGCCGACTGCCGAAAAAGATCCGAAACCAACCCCCTAAGGGTCTTTGACTGCAAAGTGGAAAGCTGCAGACAGGTGGTCAAGGACGCCCCGTCCATCATCGAGTCGCTCTGCAATGATTGCAGGGACCACTTTGAGGTCCTGCAGGGTTATCTTGAGAGGTCGGGAATCCCTTTTGTCCCGAACCGCCGGCTTGTGAGGGGGCTTGACTATTACAACCGGACCACCTTTGAGATACAGACCGAACGTTTAGGAGCACAGAATGCCGTTGCCGGCGGGGGTCGCTATGACGGTCTTGTAAAACTCCTGGGTGGCCCGGACCACCCTGCCACAGGTTTTGCCGTGGGCATGGAAAGGGTAATAGCGCTCCTGGAAGAAAGGGAAGCATTAGAGCCCAAGAGACCGGACCTTTTTATTGCCGCTTTGGGAATGACCGCTGAAGAGCTGTCCTTTGACTGGGCCGCAAGCCTGAGGAAAGCAGGTTTGTGGGTGGAAATGGAATATGGTTCAAAGGGATTAAAGGCCCAGATGAAAAAGGCCGGTCGCCTAGGTGCAAGGAAGGTCCTTATAGCAGGAGATGATGAACTGGTGTCAGGTAAGGGTGTCTTAAGGGATATGGAAACAAAGGGGCAGGTGGATGTGGAGATTGAAGATATCGTAAACAGACTCAAGAAGATCATGCGGACGGACGGGTAAATCGTAGAACTCCAACTGCTTTTTTTGACAGGATTAACAGGATATACCGGATTAGTTTTAATCTTGTAAATCAAAACACATGTTCTTCAAGGGCCTGACAGTCATCGTGGTTTTAAACGGCTGAAGCCTCGCGTGCCATTTACACATGATAGTTGAAAGGTACACAAAATTTTACGTCAGATCAGATTTGATGGACTTATTGATTAATACTACTATAATGCGGGATTTCTAAGAGGATTAACAGGACACAAAAAATTTTTGTTTATCCTGTAATCCTGTCTAAAGGTATTTTAATGACAGAACACGAAGAAATAAAGATCGACCATTTGGGAGACTGGAAGCGAACCCATGACTGTGGAAGTCTTAGGGCTGATGAAGACGGCAAAGAATCGGTTTTGATGGGTTGGGTAAACAGCAGGCGAGATCTCGGGAATCTGATATTTATTGATTTGCGCGACAGGGACGGAATTACCCAGATCGTTTTTGATCCCCAGGTAGACGGGGAGAGTCACGAGAGGGCCCATGCCCTGAGAAACGAGTGGGTAATTGCGGTCAAGGGTACCGTATCGCCGCGACTCAAGGGACAGGAAAATTTCAGCATGCCCACCGGTTCCATTGAATTGAAAGTGACCGGTCTCAAGATTCTCAACCGGACGGAAACCCCGCCCTTTCAGGTGGACGGAGCCGTGGATGCCTCAGAAACCCTGAGATTGAAATACCGCTACCTGGAATTGCGCAGGCCCCAGGTCTTCAGTGTCTTTTTGAAACGCCACAGGATTTCCGTCTGTATCAGGGAATTCTTAAACGGGAAAGGCTTTATGGAGGTAGAGACACCCTTTCTCACAAAGAGCACGCCTGAAGGGGCACGGGATTACCTGGTGCCCAGCCGTGTCAACAGGGGCCTTTTCTACGCCCTGCCCCAGTCCCCCCAGCTTTTCAAACAACTCCTCATGATCGGCGGGTTTGAACGCTATTACCAGATCGTCCGGTGTTTCAGGGATGAGGACCTTAGGGCCGACCGGCAGCCTGAATTTACCCAGGTGGATCTTGAGATGGCTTTTGTAAACGAAGACGGGGTCATGGCGGTTTTCGAGGAGATGATGGGGAAGTTGTTTCGTGAAATAATGGATCGTGCCATCCCTTTCCCTATAAAGCGCATGGAATTCCATGAGGCCATGGACCGGTTCGGCACGGACCGGCCCGATATGCGGTTCGGCATGGAGCTTATTGATTTGACGGACATTGCCGTCAAGTCGGATTTCAGGGTGTTCAAAGACGTGATTGAAGACGGGGGAGTGGTAAAGGCGATCACCGTCAAAAATGGGGGGCCTGCCTTTTCCAGGAAAAAGCTGGATGAACTCTCCGCCCTGGCGGTCGAGTCCGGGGCCAGGGGCCTGGCCTGGATCAAGGTCAATGAGGACGGCTGGCAGTCCTCCCTGAAAAAGTTTTTTAAGGATGAAGACAAAAATGGACTTAACGAAAAGTCAGGGGCCGGACCCGGCGACCTCATTCTGATTGTGGCTCACAAACGCCGGGTTGCAAATGAGTCCCTTGGGGTTCTCCGTTTGAAAGTGGCGAGAAGGATGGAACTCATACCAGTTAGCGCATATGAGTTTGTCTGGATCACAAAGTTTCCTTTGCTTGAGTATGATGAGACCGAAAAAAGGCTCCAGGCGGTCCACCATCCCTTCACGGCCCCGGTGGAGGAAGACATCCATCTGTTGGATGATCAACCGGAAAAGGTCAGGGCCAGGGCTTATGACCTGGTCTTGAACGGCACGGAAATCGGAGGGGGGAGTATAAGAATACACGTTCCTGCGGTTCAGGAAAAGATGTTGAGTATCCTGGGAATTTCACCGGAACAGGCAAAGGTAAAGTTCGGGTTTCTTTTGGAGGCCCTCAAATACGGGGCACCGCCGCACGGAGGGATGGCCTTGGGTTTTGATCGCTTAGTGGCGATTATGGCTGGCGTAAACTCTATCCGAGAGGTCATTGCCTTCCCGAAAACAACCAGCGCCACATGCCTGTTGACAGGTGCACCATCCGGGGTGGACGAAGCGCAACTAAAGGAATTAGGGTTGCGGACTGATTCTTAGGGCTCGCCCAAAAATAACTTCACAGAATTGGCGCTCAAATTCGTGTTGTATTTGCTCGATCCGATTTCACAAAACCACAGGAATAGTAGTACTATTTCGAGCCCCCTTATTATTCGCACGTTTTTACGGCCTCAACCACTTCATCAATCTGCGGGAGAGTAATATAGCCCATGCTATACAATATGGAGCCTATCAACCTGTGTTCCAATCCATCCAAATCCCGCTCCATCTGTATTTTCATCGCTTCAAGGACTTGCTCTTTGGTAATGACTCCTTTTTTCACGGCAATGGTTCCAAAACGTTCTTCAACAAGATCCACCCCCATGTCATCCTCCCAATTTGTTTTGTGAGCATCTTATGAACGATCAGCAGTTTTGTCAACTGTTGCGACAACTTGGGCTTTCATGGACAGGTTACCGCAAAGTCAGGAAAGGTGTCAAGAAACGGATTGCCCGGCACATGCAGGATTTGGGATGCCGGAATGTGTCGGCATATCTGGTTGAATTGGACCGACGCAATGACGCAAGGCTTGATTGTGAACGCTTGATGACGGTCTCCATAAGCCGCTTTTTCAGGGATCGAAAAATGTGGGAGACCCTGCAAAAAAATATACTGCCAGTACTTGCTTCCCTTTCCACGGTTGGTTTCCTGATCGTCGGATCACACGAAAAATTGCCATTTGAAACGGCCGAACTCCTCCCCTTCGAATCTCTTTCGTTTGTCTTCAAAAAAGTTTTTGCCTGTTGAAATAAAAAAACAAATAAGCCGTTTTCTATAATACCACAACTACAACCATTTCTTAAAAAATGCACAAAAATTTGTGCACCGTGCACATTTTTTTGTGCATTTACCTCTTCATCCAACCAATGCCAACAGATTCGCAGGAAGTGTCATTTCCCTCCCGTTGCAGGGAGATGAATAAAGTCAAGAGGACATAATTATCTGAAATATAATCCTATTTCTCCCATGCTGAGACTCTCGAATCATGTTGTTTTATTAATTTTTGCCAAATCACCAGGCTCTGGCATGCATATTGTATCAGTAACAGGGCCATACAGAATAATCCTCCGATTTATTGACTGTGACATTATCCATTAGAATTCAGTAAATAACATAAAGTATATAAATTTATACCAAATAAACAGACATTTTATACGTTATGGGAAGTCATTTGGAACGGAGGTCGGGAAATGACGGAAAAGCATACCGGATTAAGGCTTGCAACTAAGATTGTTGCCTTACTGCTTACGGGTCTTTTTTTTGCAACTGCCGCCTTGGCTTCGAATCTTGAGGTCAACGTGGAGACCAGCAAGGGAAGGTCCTTTTCCGATTTGAGTGTTTACGCATTTACCGGGACCGGTTCCTACACGGGTATAAGCGCAGCCACGGACGAGAATGGCACCGCTATCTTTGATTCGGATGATTTTGAGGCCGGCACTTACAAATTCAGGGTGGACTACTTAGGCAACCGGTTCTGGAGCCAGGTGGTATCTTTACCGGAGACTTCTACGGTTGGTGTGGTTATAGATGAGGAGACCGCAGAGGTAACAGCGACAACATGTGCCGGGCCTGCGCAAGGGGTAAAAGTCTATCTCTTTACCGGGAGCGGCTCCTATCTGGGCCTTTATGAGAATACGGATGCCGACGGCAAGGTCTCCTTTGATCTTCCCGTGGGCAGGGACTTCAAGTTCAGGGCCGATATCTCAGGGAACCGTTACTGGAGCGATGTCACCACCATAGTGGCAGGGGGACCCAACCAGGTCCCTCTTGACGCTGGTGGCGGTCTCTTTCAGGTGACTGTTGAAAAAGCTCCGGGCAGCCCCATGGAAGGGATCAATACCTACCTCTTCAACACATCCGGCACCTATCTTGGTCTCTCGCAGGTTACCAATTCCTCAGGCGTAGTGGGCTTCAACGTGCCGGAGGGGAACTACAAGGTGCGGGCGGATTACTCAGGTTCCCAGTTCTGGAGCCAGGAAATCTCGGTATCTGAAGATACCAGCATTACACTTGCTATTCCCCACCAGGACGTGGTGATCACGGTTGAGGGGCCATACCAAGGGACCCCCAATCCAAGAGAGGGGATAAAGGTCTATCTTTTCACCGCGTCTGGCTCCTATCTGAGCCAGTACCAGGTGACCGACGCAAGCGGGCATGTGACCTTCAACCTGCCCGAGCAGCCCTATAAGATACGTGCAGATTATTTGGGCCAGCAGTTCTGGTCCGCAGAATTTACCTGGCAGTATACCACGGTGGACATCCCCATGGCCGATGCCGAGATCACGGTGACCGGTAGTGGCCAGCCCCTTGAAGGAATAAAAGTATATGCGTTTTCCTCATCCGGTTCCTATCTGAGTCTAAATGACACCACCGATGTGAACGGCAGGGCCACCTTCCGTCTGCCTGTAGGCACCTACAAGTTCAGAGCAGACTATCAGGGCAGCCAGTACTGGAGGGGCGAGGAGACGCTGATTTCCGACCAGGTCAATCCCGTTGAGATATCCACAGGCGGCGGGACATTCACCTTGACAGTACTGAAAGGTGCAGCAAATCCCCTTGTTGGTGCCAATTGCTACGTGTTCAGCGAGGCAGGCTCGTATCTTGGCATGTCTGCCACTACTGATGGTATCGGCCAGGTTACATTTGCCCTTGCGGACGGGACGTACAAATTCCGGGTGGATTATTTTGGATACAATTTCTGGACAATGGTCTATACCGTGCCCACAAGGCTTTCAGATGATTTTATCATAGCCCACCAGGACGTTGTAATCACGGTTGAGGGGAC
>JAIOSR010000342.1 GCA_021107495.1 Desulfobacterales bacterium
ATTCCGGGGCTAAAAAGCCGGACGATAAAACAGAAGCTCACGAAAGTCTTAAAAGACTTGGCCTGTCATGAAAAAGAACTGAGCCTTCTGTTTACCGATAATGAAAGAATCGCACGGTTAAACGATCGTTACTTAGGGAGAAAGGGGCCCACCAATGTGCTGGCCTTTCCCATGTCGGGCGGCCCGGAACCCGGGGTTGATTCAGGAATGTTAGGAGATGTGGTCGTTTCGGTGGATACGGCCATTAGTGAATCAACGGATCTCGATGAGCCCCTGGAGCATACAATTGATCGCTTAATCATTCACGGGATATTGCACCTCCTGGGCTATGACCACGAGAAGTCGGAAGCGGAAGCCGAGCGTATGGAAAATGAAGAGAAAAGATTGATGGCCTTGATTATGGAGGTTTAATTATGGCACGTTTAGTGGTTAATGTGGATCATGTCGCAACAGTTCGCCAGGCGAGGGGGATTGATGAACCTGATCCGGTACTCGCAGCGGGTCTTGCAGAGTTAGCGGGAGCAGAAGGTATCATCTGCCATCTGAGAGAAGACAGGCGGCATATTAATGACCGGGATCTCAGACTTCTACGCGACACAGTAAAGACGAAGCTCAATATGGAAATGGCCGCAGTGGATGAGATGGTGGAGATTGCCATTAATACCGGACCGGATCTTGTTACTCTTGTTCCCGAAAAAAGAGAGGAACTGACCACGGAAGGCGGCCTTGATGTTAAGGCTAAGGAGGAACATTACAAAAGCTCTGCGGAGCGCTTGAAGGGTGCGGGCATTGAGGTCAGCTTCTTTGTGGACCCTGATCCGTTACAGATCGAGGCCTCTCACCGATGTGGCGCAGATATCATAGAGATTCACACTGGACATTATTCGGATGCCCGGTCGGAATCCGAGGCCACTGAACAATTTGGCCGTATTGTTACTGCCGCGGAATCCGCAGCGGAGTTTGATCTGAAAATCAGTGTCGGACATGGGTTGAATTATGTGAATGTCAAGCGTTTCAGGACCCTCCTGCCTCGGGCCGAAGAATACAGCATCGGGCACTCTATTGTGGCGAGGGCGGTCCTGGTCGGGTTTGAAAGGGCCGTGCGCGAAATGATTGAACTGGTCAAGGGTTTTTAATGATATACGGGATCGGCGTAGATCTTGTCAGTGTCAGTAGAATTGAGAGGGTGATTCGAAGATGGGGAGATAGATTTGTTGAGAGGGTATTTGCCCCTGATGAAATCGAATTTTGTTCTAAGCGTGTATCTCCCTTCCATGCCTTTGCCTTACGGTTTGCGGCCAAAGAGGCATTTTCCAAGGCTCTGGGGCTGGGCATGAGAAAGGGCCTCAAATGGAGGGATATTGAGGTGTTTAATTATCCTGAAGGCAAACCGGGTTTGAAACTCCATGGAATATCCTTAGAAATCTGCCGCGGGGAAGGTATAAGCGGTATACATCTGAGCCTTTCGGATGAAGGAGATAATGGCGTAGCCATGGTTGTGCTGGAGAAGAAGGATGGGTAGGGGGAATGTATACGTTCACGCAGCAACAGGGGTAGCCTAACTCCCAAGTAACAAACCCCAAATAACAGCCAGGAAAAAGATGAACGTCGAACATCGAACGCTCAACATCGAACGTCTAATGTGGGTGTCGCTTCGCTCCGTTTTTTTAATAAAATTGAAACGCCGAAGGCGTACGCTAATTCGACGTTGGACGTTCGATGTTTGATGTTGGAAGTTCGTTTTTTAGTCCGGTTTTGGTCATTGGATATTGTTGCCCTTTGATCACTTATGGTAAGGGAATATTAAATGTATAATGGAGATGATTACATATGCTGAATGCCAGTGATATTATGACCACCGACGTCATTACCGTTAAAAAGGATACAAACCTCAAGGATCTGGCGAGGCTTTTGTACCGGAACCATATAAACGGGGTGCCCGTAGTAGACGATGATGGTCTGCTTATCGGAATTATCTGTGAGAGCGACCTGATTCGAAAGGACAAGAAACTTCACATCCCCACAGTGGTAGCTATTTTTGACTGGGTCCTTTATCTTGAAAGCCCAAAAAAAATTGAGAAGGAGATCCAGCGAATCAATGCCACGACAGTAGAAGACCTCTACATAAAGGAGGTCGTTACTGTGGACGAAAAGACGCCTGTGGATGAAATTGCCACTATCATGGAAGAGAAAAAGGTCTACACGATTCCGGTTATGGATGGAGATCGTCTGGTGGGAGTTGTGGGGCAGGCAGACCTCATAAGGACCCTTGTTCATTGAAAGAGGAATGTGCTATATACCACACAAGTTCCGCCGGGGAGACGGTTGATTTAGGCCGGCAATTGGGTAGGTTCCTCAAAAGGGGTGATGTGATTGCACTGGCCGGGGAATTAGGGAGCGGAAAGACCTGGTTCACCAAGGGAGTGGGGTTGGGCCTGGGAATTGCCCGGAATATGATTATTGCAAGCCCTACTTTTTCTCTTGTCAATGAGTATGAAGGGCGGCACACACTGTTTCATTTAGATGCCTACAGGCTGGAAAGCCTGGCCGATTTTCTGGCTGCCGGGCTTGATGAATATTTTTATCAAGAGGGCGTCGTGGTTATGGAATGGGCCGATCGTTGGCCCGAGATATTGCCGGATCACACGCTTAAGGTTGAGTTTGCTATAAAGGACGAGCATTCGCGAAAAATTACCATGTCGGGTTATCATCCCCGGGCCGTGGAGATTCTGAAAAAAATGGATAAAGTGAAAAGGTGAAATTGAGGTATGGCTTTAATTGTTCAAAAATACGGCGGCACTTCGGTTGGGAGTATTGAAAAAATAAAGGGCGTTGCCGAGCGGGTTATAGAGGACTACAGACAGGGAAATCAGATGGTGGTTGTTCTGTCGGCCATGGCCGGTCAGACCGACGGCCTGATTCAATTGGCCGAAGAAATGACGCCCCATCCTGATCCCAGGGAGCTTGATGTCCTTATGTCCACGGGCGAGCAGGTCAGCGTTGCCCTTTTTTCCATGGCTATAAAATCCATGGGGCATGATGCCCGCTCCCTGTTAGGTTTCCAGGCGGCTATTCATACAAGTCACTTGTATGGAAAGGCAAGGATTCATGATATTGACACAGCGCGTATTACTAAGGAGCTGAATCGGCAAAGGATTATTGCCGTGGCAGGTTTTCAGGGCCTTAACGAACGCGGTGATATCACTACCTTAGGAAGGGGCGGGTCCGATACAACCGCAGTTGCCCTGGCCGCGGCCCTGAATGCCGATGTCTGCGAGATTTTTACTGATGTGGATGGTGTTTATACTACAGATCCCAATATCTGCCCAAGGGCCAAAAAAATGGAGTTTATCTCATATGAAGAGATGCTCGAAATGGCCAGCTTAGGGGCTAAGGTGCTGGAGCTTCGTTCCGTTGAATTTGCCAAAAAATTTAACGTGCCGATACATGTGAGGTCAACTTTTACAAGGGAGAGGGGTACTATGGTGGTCGCTGAAACAGAGGATATGGAGAAGGTCCTGGTATCGGGAGTGGCCTATAACAAGAACGAGGCCCGGGTAACCATTAAAAAGGTGCCGGATCAACCGGGGATTGCCTCGCGGATATTTGAGCCGGTTTTTGAATCCGGTATCGTGGTCGATATGATTGTCCAGAATACAAGCGAAGACGGTCTCACGGATCTGACATTCACGGTGCCCAAGCCCGATTTTTACAAGACCATGAAGTTAGTGAGTGATACCGCACAAAAGGTAGGAGCGGAAAAGGTCCTTGGTGACCAGGACATTGCCAAGGTCTCCGTCATAGGCGTTGGCATGAGAAGTCACGCCGGTGTGGCGCAAAAGATGTTTGGTGCCTTAGCCAAAGAGAACATAAATATTATGATGATAAGCACTTCTGAAATAAAGGTTTCATGCGTTATTGAGGAAAAATACACCGAATTGGCCGTGCGTGTCCTTCACAATGTTTTTGGGTTGGATAATGAGGACAAGGAAGAGAAATAACAGCCCGGGGGGATTTTTGCTGCTGCTCCTCCTGCTTGTTGCCCTTACCGTGATGAAAGGCAATTTAAGTTTGGCAGGAACTGACAGTATTTGTTGTGAGGAAAAGGGGTTTGTACAGGTTTCGGGCGATGTTGTCCGGCCCGGTGTTTATGGTTTCTGCGAACCGCCTGATTTGAAGGCATTGCTGATTCGGGCCGGGGGATTAATCTCACGGAGTGAAATGACCCGGGCTTTAACAGGCGTTTTGTTCAATTCCGGTGCAAATATTGATGTGCGGTGCCGGGAAATAGGGCTGCAAGTTGTTCAAGGTGAAATGTCCGCCTTTTACAGGATCACATTTGGGATGACCGTTTCACTCAACAGGGAGACTCAGGAAGGACTGACCGCAATTCCCGGCATCGGGTCCGGGATTGCGAGGGCGATTGTTCTCGAGAGAAACGAAAGAGGCGGTTTTCAGTCAATAGATGATATCCTGTCCATTCAAGGGATTGGTCCGTCGCTTTACGGAAAAATAAGCCCTTATCTGGTTTTATGACAGAGCCTGTTGAATGGTTGAGTGGTTAAGTAGTATAGGAATGAAACATTAGCAGAAAAAGAGGCAATGCTATGGGAATGAAGCAAAAGGTTCCGGCCTGGTTGATTGGTGTGATCGTTACCCTGTTTTTTCTGTTCATTACCTTTACGGGGATATTTGATTTTACGGACGCCATTGAAATGAAAAGCTTTGATTTCAGGGTGCGCATGGCGGCCCCGGTTGACAGAAATCCTGATATTGAATTGGTGGTGATTACAGACGATGATCTATCCGAATTGGGGCGTTTTCCCTGGCCGAGGAATGTCATTGCCCAGGGCATCAATAACCTTGCGCTTGCCGGTGCCAAAGTGATTGCAATGAATATATTGTTTACCGAACCGGAAGCAAGCGCAGGTCTGAAGACTGTTGCTCATTTGAAGGAAAGATATGAGAAGTCGGGTCTTGGCCAGCAGGGGGCCGGACTTGCCTATTACAAGGAATTATCGAAGGCCTTGGCCGACCTTGATAATGATGCCAAGTTATATAAGGCCCTTGAGAAGGCGGGAAACGTGGTACTGCCCGTTTACTTTGATACCCTCAGCACCGGCCGCGATACACAGGTCCCGGGTTTTATCGCCAAGAACAGCTTTAAGAAGGTAAGCGGCGTTGACGAGGATTGGGCTGTGTCCTCCCTAATCTGGCTTTCCAAGCTAAAACCCGTTCTACCTTCCTTTGCCGAAGTTGCCGGCGGCATAGGCCACATAAACCTTTTCCCGGACAGTGACGGATCTGTCAGGAATCAGTTTCACGTGTTAGGCTACTTAAAGGATACATATTTCCCGTCATTTCCTTTGGCCATAGTCAAATCTTACAAGGGCCTTAAAGATGATGACGTGTCGGTAGTCTTAGGTGAAGGAATCAATTTAAAGGTCAGTCCTTCTTCTGTCATCAGGGTTCCGGTGGTTGATGCCCAGATGTCGACGCTGATCAACTGGAATCAGGGGCCTGACGTGGCCTTTCATCAGACGCCTTTCAGCAAGGTCTTTCGAAACCAGGTTAAAACCAGCCTGTTCAGGGATAAGATCGTTATTATCGGGGCCATTGCGCCCGGAATCGGGGATCGATACGTTACGCCTGTCTCGGGAAACCTGCCTGGAGTGGACGTGATTGCAAATTCTGTGGCCAACATCCTGAATCAAAGGTTTTTTTCACGGCCTTCGTGGACCTCTTTAACGGAACTGGCCGTGCTGATTCTTTTCGGCCTTTTTGTTTCATTTGTACTTCCTAAGATGAAGGCCGGGGCCGGGGCCTTAACTACATTGGGTCTATTAGTCGGTTATAGTGGTGCGGGCACCTTTCTCTTTTTTTCCTCAAACATCTGGTTGAAGATTACGCCGCCCATATTGCTTTTGATTTTGGGATATGTCCTTGTAATTTCCATGCGCTTTTTGATGACCGAAAGGGCCAAAGACAAGGTGGAGGCAGATTCCGTGGAGACCAACAAGATGTTAGGTGTCTCTTTCCAGCAGCAGGGCATGCTTGACCTGGCCCTTGATAAATTTCGACGGCTTCCCCTTGAGGAGGACGGGGCTAAGGATCTCCTCTATAACCTTGCCCTGGACTATGAGAGAAAGAGACAATTTGCAAAGGCCCTGTCTACCTATAATCTGATCCTTGAGGATGGCGAGGAATTCAAGGACCTGGCGGAACGCATTCCCAAGCTCAAGAGTGCGGAGTCCACCATGATTTTTGGGACATCCGGTGCAGGATCGCATCCAGGTGATATCGGAACTCTCGGGGGCGACACAAAGCCGACCCTTGGCCGTTATGAAATAATTGGAGAACTGGGCCGGGGGGCCATGGGTGTTGTCTATAAAGGGGAGGACCCCAAAATCCACCGGACTGTTGCCATAAAGACGGTCATGCTGTCGCAGTTCGACGAAGAGGCCCTTGAAGACATGAAGGAACGCTTTTTCAGGGAGGCCGAGTCCGCGGGATTGCTTGCCCATCCGAATATCGTTACAATTTATGACTGCGGTGACGAACATGACCTGGCGTATATCGCCATGGAATTCTTAGACGGGGAAGATCTGGAAGATTACACGAAACCGGACCATCTGTTCCCAATGCGGCAGACCATGAAGATCGTGGCAGACGTGGCAGATGCCCTTGATTACGCCCACACCAAAAACATCGTGCACCGGGACATAAAACCTGCCAATATCATGATGCTCGAGGAGACTAAGGAAGTTAAAGTGACGGATTTCGGAATAGCCCGGATTACTTCTTCGTCCCAGACCAAGACGGGTGTTGTCTTGGGTACACCCTCTTATATGTCACCCGAGCAGGTATCAGGTAAGAAAGTGGATGGTCGTTCAGATATCTTTTCGCTTGGTGTGGTGCTTTTTGAGATGCTGACAGGAGAGAAGCCGTTCACCGGCGAAGACATTACGTCCCTTATGTTTAAGATTGCAAAGGAAAAGCATCCTTCACCCAGGGAAATTAACCCGAAAATCCCGCCTGTGCTTCAAAAGATTATTGACAAGGCCCTTGAGAAGGACCTGGAGAAGAGGTATCAGAGGGGCGGGCAAATGGCATCACACCTAAAACAGGTGATTGCCCGAATGGATCAGGTACTGGCACAGAAGCGGGCTAAGGCCGGCCAATAACTTATATCTTAAATTTGTTGCGAGTTACGGGTTGCGAGTTACGGGTTAAGGATTTTCCTACTTCATAAACGTGACAAGCAACAAGCAACACGTAACGGGTTTTGAATGATTATATTAGGAATTGACACATCCTGTGACGACACTTCCGCCGGGGTGGTGGTGGGTGGGACACGAGTCCTGTCCAATGTGGTCCAATCTCAGGTCAAACTTCATCATCCTTTCGGAGGGGTTGTTCCTGAACTTGCTTCCAGAGAACACCTCAAAAATATAATGCCTGTGGTCCGGACGGCCCTTCAAAAGGCCGATGTCCGGATGAGCGATTTAGACGGAATTGCCGTAACCGTTGGTCCGGGGTTAGTAGGGTCCCTATTAGTGGGGCTTTATTATGCCAAAGGACTATCCTACGTTCATGACATTCCCTTAGCCGCCATAAACCATCTGGAGGGTCATATCCTTTCTGTTTTTTTGGAGGAGGAGATCCCGTCATTTCCTTTTGTTGCCCTTACCGTGTCCGGAGGGCACACCAGTCTGTATCATGTGAAGGGATACGGATCATACACCCAGATGGGACAGACTATTGACGATGCTGCCGGGGAAGCATTCGATAAGGTGGCGAAAATCTTCGGCCTTGGTTATCCGGGAGGTGCAGTCATTGAAAAGCTGGCCCGGGAAGGCAGGAGCGATATTATCAAGTTTCCCAGGGCGTATTTGTCAAAGGATTCCCTTGACTTTAGTTTCAGTGGCCTGAAGACCTCAGTCTCCTTGTACACCAAGAAATGGCGCGAGATAAGAATAGAAAAAGATGGTGTGGCTTTGGCCGATATCGCGGCCTCATTTCAGGAATCCGTAGTTGATGTGCTTATTCACAAGTTGATGAAGGCACGGGAAGAAAAGGGCGTCGAAGAGGTGGTTGTGGCGGGTGGCGTGGCCTGCAACAGAAGACTTAGGTCCAGATTGTCGAAGGACGCATCAAGTGAGGATGTCAGAGTCTATTATCCAAGGCCGGAGTATTGCACGGATAACGGGGCCATGATTGCCGCAGCAGGATATCACAGACTTTTTCAAGGTGAAAAGGCTGATTTATCCATGGATGTGAGATCCAAGTATCCTGTTTCTGACCTTTTGCCCTTAGTGCCCAAACCCTGATTTATCTACCTGCAGCAAGGGAAGACAAACGACCGGCGTCCCGCCTGTTAGAAGCCGATTGGTTAAGGTATTTGGGGCCTCCGGCTCGTAGAGCCTACGCCTCGGAGAGCGTGGCAGATGCGTTGTAGAAATAAAAATGTTCCTCTTTGAAAAGAGTTCCGCATGCCCCGCCATTAGGTGCTAACGCCGCTATTTACTGAGCTATTAACGCATAAAGCCATTGCTGTAAAAAAGTTGCTATTCTCCGTCCCAAATGGATTTAGACTGGGAGAGGCCAAATAATAAAGGTACAAAAATTTTGGAATTAAGAAGACAGATCAAATACTACTACCTGAAATTCATTCGTCTGAAGGGCGAACCCCATGAGTTGGCCCTTGGCATGGCGATTGGGATCTTTGCCGGTATGATGCCCATTGTTCCCTTTCAGACCGCCTTAGCCTTGACCGTCGCCCTTTTTTTTAAATCAAGCAAAATCACTGCCGCATTAGGCACGTGGGTCAGCAACCCGCTGAATTGGTATTTCCTTTACCGTTACAGCTATAAACTTGGTGCCCTGATATTAGGTATTCGGGAACAAAAAGCGGTTTTTGCATCGATCACAGCCGCAATTAGTGCCGGCGAAGAATCCATGGTAGTGGCGGGGAAGATTTTAGGGGCGGGAAGTACATTTGTCACAGCCTTTCTGCTTGGAGGGTTCGTTATGGGGGTAATCTTTTCCACCCCTTCCTATTTCATCTTTCTCAAGGTGTTCAGATCCATAAGAATCTGGCGGAGTTCCAGGAAGGAGCGCAAAAACTGGCCCGTTCCAGACCAATAAAACAGCGGATAGGACTTCGACCCAATAAAAGGCTTGGCCAGCATTTTCTTGTTGACCGTGGGATCATAGAAGGGATCATAAGCCGCGCCGGATTTCAGCCCACTGATATGGTCCTGGAAATAGGTCCCGGTCAGGGTGCCCTGACCTTACCCCTTGCCCGATCGGTCGGTCACGTTGTTGCAGTTGAAAAGGATGCCAGGTTAGCGGAATTTCTTGAAGAGAAGCTGTCCCGTGCAGGAATCTCCAATGTAACCCTTGTCAACCGTGACATCCTTAAATGGGAATTTAACGAGATATCCAATTCCTCGTCAGCCAAGATTCAGGTAATTGGAAATCTGCCCTATAACATATCATCTCCTTTTCTGGAAAAGCTGGTAAAGAATAGAGGCCTGGTAAGCAGGGCCGTGCTCATGTTTCAATTGGAAGTTGCCAAAAGACTAACCGCTTCTCCCGGCAGTAAGGCATACGGCGCCATGACCCTGTTGGTTCGGTACCATGCAAAACCGACGGCCTTTTTCGAAGTGTCGGCCGAGGCATTTTTTCCAAGGCCCAAAGTTAATTCAATGGTTTTGGAATTAGACTTTGAGCGGCCATATCCCAAGCGCGCGGTCCATGATGTTGATTTGAAAAGGGTGGTAAAAGGGGCTTTTGCACATAGACGGAAAACCCTTTTAAATTCGCTTAAAGGAGCTTTTTCTTCCTGGAATCAGGAGATGCTTTTAGAGGCCATGAAAAAATGCGGAATTGATCCGGGAACAAGGGCGGAGACCCTTGGCATGGATGAGTTTTTGTGTCTTGGAACCGCTCTTGCATTGACAAATGAATTAGGCTGTGATATCTAATAAAGTTTTGCAAAAGTTGATAATGTTGTATTCTCTCAATATTTAGTGGTGAGCAAGTTTGACTATTTTCATCCCCGCTGAAAACGGGATTTTCGACAGGCACTAAATTTGCCAGACAATGTGGCCTGATATTTGGGGTTTTGCTCAATTTGGCAGTAAAATATCAGCCGTTTGGATATAATAAACCCCAAATATCAGGCCACTACGAAGGCTGATTATGGAAACAATAACGACTGCTGAAAACATGCAAAGAAGGGCCGATGAATTGAGATCGGCCGGCGATATCATCTCCTTAGTCCCTACAATGGGTTTCCTGCATGAAGGGCACTTGGAGCTTATGCGGGTGGCGAAAAAGCATTCCGATAAATTGGTCATGAGCCTTTTTGTGAACCCAACACAATTCGGACCCGGAGAAGACTATGACCAATATCCGAGGGACACGGAGGGCGATCTTGAAAAGGCCCTCAGGGTCGGTGTGGATATGGTCTTTATGCCACCTGTTGAGGAAATGTACCCGGAAGGGAGCCAGACAAAAATACATGTGGAAAGGGTGACGCAGCACCTTTGCGGTATTTCCAGACCCACTCATTTTGACGGCGTGACCACAGTGGTCGCCAAATTGTTCAATATTGTAAAGCCGCATCTGGCAGTGTTCGGACAGAAAGACTTTCAGCAGTTGACCGTGATCAGTCGCATGGTCATGGATCTCGACATGGACATAAAGATATTAGGAGTTCCCACTGTCAGGGAACCGGACGGGTTGGCCATGAGCTCCCGCAACAAATACCTGAGCGACGATGAGAGAAAATCCGCGCTCTGCCTTAAAAAGTCCCTGGATCTGGCCGATAAAATGTTTCAAGAAGGCGAAAGGGATGCAGGCATCATTAAAGGGGTCATTGAATCGCTGATACGAGACCATCCTTTTACGGACATTGATTATGTCTCAATTTGTGATTCAACATCACTTGAAGATATCGGGACAATGAGGGATGAGAGTCTTGTGGCCTTAGCGGTGCGGGTCGGAAAGACCAGGTTGATCGATAATCGAGTGTTCCACGTGAATTGAACTTGCGGCGTTTTGCAACCGTTCATCCCAGCCTTGAGCCTCGTGAACAGTTACGGCATTATTTATTAGCTTAACTGACTACACAATTTATAAGAAGTGAAAGGAGATACTTATGAAAGCAGGAGATTTTTTGTTTACCTCTGAGTCGGTCACCGAAGGACACCCCGATAAGGTGGCAGACCTGATTTCAGATAGCGTTCTGGATAAGATCCTTGAACAGGACCCGCATGGACGTGTGGCTTGCGAAACTTTGGTAACCACCGGCATGGCCATGATTGCAGGTGAAATTACGACAGATGCATACGTGGATTTCCCGGAGGTGGTTAGGGGAACCATCAAAGATATAGGTTACCATAACTCTTCCATGGGTTTTGACTGGGAGACATGCGCCGTGATTTCTACCATAGATAAGCAGTCCCCGGATATCGCCGTGGGTGTGAATGAGGGCGACGGCCTTTTTAAGGAACAGGGCGCGGGCGATCAGGGTCTGATGTTCGGTTATGCATGCAGGGATACGGAAACCCTTATGCCTATGCCTATCTACCTGGCCCATGGGCTGACCAGGAGACTGGCCCATGTCCGGAAGTCCGGGAAACTGCCCTGGTTGAGGCCGGACGGCAAATCCCAGGTAACAGTTGAGTATGTGGGTGGCAAGCCCATCAGCGTACATACTGTGGTTATCGCGGCACAGCATGATCCTGAAGTGGACTACGACACACTGCGCGAAGCAATTATTGAAGAGGTCATCAAAAAGGTTGTCCCTGCTGAAATGCTGAATGAAAAGACCCAGTTTTTTATCAATACAACGGGAAGATTTGTTGTGGGGGGTCCCTTGGGTGACTGTGGTTTGACCGGACGGAAAATCATTATGGACACCTACGGAGGTTTCGGCTACCACGGGGGAGGAGCCTTTTCAGGCAAGGACCCGTCTAAAGTGGACAGGAGTGCCTCTTATATGTGCCGTTATATCGTCAAAAACCTGGTGGCCGCCGGATTAGCGGAAGCATGCGAGATCCAGATCGCCTACACCATTGGTCGGGCCGACCCCGTTTCCGTAATGGTGGGGGCCTATGGTACCGGTGTGGTGCCCAGCAGCGAATTGACCAAAATAGTAAGGAAAGAGTTTGATCTTCGGCCTGCCGCAATTATCGAAAGACTGGATCTTTTAAGGCCCATATATAAAAAGAGCTCCAATTATGGGCATTTCGGCAGGGAACTTCCGGAGTTTAACTGGGAAAAGACCGACATGGTGGAGACGCTTAAGAAGGCTGTGGAGTAGAAGTATTTCCAAAAACTAAGAAATCTTGAGGTTACAAAAATGGATTATGATATCAAAGACATTAATCTGGCGGCAAAGGGCCGGCTGAGAATAGAATGGGCCGGTATGAGCATGCCTGTGCTCAAAATCATCAGGGATCGTTTTTCAAAAGAAAGGC
>JAIOSR010000002.1 GCA_021107495.1 Desulfobacterales bacterium
CTCTGGAACAAGGGGTCTTTATTAACTTAGGCTCAGCAGTCATCATGCCGGAGGTTTTTTTAAAGGCCCTGAGTCTCGTTAGGAATCTTGGTTACGGGGTCACGGACTTTACCACTGAGTACATGGATTTCAATCGACACTATCGCCCCATGACCAATGTGGTTCAACGGCCCACTTTGGAGGGCGGCAAGGGTTACAACTTAGTGGGTCACCACGAGATTATGTTTCCTCTGCTGGCTGCCGCGGTTATTGAAGGGCTCGGTAAGAAGGAAGTGGCGGAGTAATGGGGTGGCGGAGCGTCATAGATCCGGTCTTTAGCGGGTATGGCATCTTGAAAATTAGTTATCTGCATAACAGATGGGGGAACTCTAATTTATAGGAATATCTCTTGAATAAAGACCGGCCTCAATCAGGGCATGGGGAACTCTTTTCAAAGAGCCGCATAACCTTGCTGTGGCTCGAATCACGGCGGTCCTCTTTACAATTCGGCTCCGGACAGCCCCTTCGATGATAGCTCCTATTATGTCTGGCTGTTCCGCCTGTCGGAAGCCGACTGGTTAAGGTATTTGGGGCGTGGCAGATGCGTTGTAAAAATAAAAATGCGCCTCTTTGAAAAGAGTTCCCCATGCCCCGGCAATTATGGACTAACGGCACTATTTATTGAGCGATTACAAAATTCGAAATAACAAACGGGGAAAATAATACATGCCTATTTATGAATACAAATGTTTGAAGTGCAATGAACAGTTCGAAGCCCTCGTGTTCGGCGACGACAACGTCTCCTGTCCCAATTGTAAAGGGGATAAACTGGAACGCCTCATGTCGGCCTGCGGATTCAAGAGCAGCGGAGATTTTACGCCTTCTACAGGCTCATCCGGTTGTTCCGGATGCACGAGCACCAATTGCAGCACTTGTCATTAAAAAACACTGTGCTGGTTAAGAGGAACCGCTTTGTTACGGATAGGTTTTGGATATGATGCCCATCGCTTAATTGAAGGACTTCCCCTGATTATCGGTGGTGTGGAGATTCCACATGATGCGGGCCTGGAAGGGCATTCCGACGCGGATGTCCTGACCCATGCCGTGATTGACGCCGTAATAGGCGCCCTGGCATTGGGTGATATAGGCCAGCATTTTCCTGACACTGATCCGGCTTACAGGGGAGTGTCCAGCATTTCCATGCTGAGGCAGGTGATGGCGTGGGTGAGACGTGACGGGTTTCAGTTGAATAACCTTGATGCCACAATAGTCGCACAAAGGCCTAAATTAATGCCCTTTCTGACGGACATGCGGGAAAAACTGGCAGAGGCCCTTGAGGCCGGCATAAAGCAGGTTAATGTAAAGGCCACAACCACGGAAAGAATGGGTTTTTGCGGTCAAGAGGAGGGCATTGCGGCATATGCCGTAGTCAGCATCGTAAGCATGTGATACGGTCTTTTACTGTTTTTCTAACAGGACAACGCAACTGCGCGCTATGCGTGTTCCGTTGATTACTTTAAAACCGTTTTGTGTAGCAGCGAAAACGGTTATCTCGAAATCCTTATCCGTTACATGTCCCTTTGGTTCAATTACCAGCTACCTTCCGGCCGGCTTTATTGCTTCTCGAACCGAGAATCCTATCCCTTGTCAGGGAAAGTGAATGCCATTCCCGGCAGCAATATTTATCTTTACCTTTTATGCTATTACAGCCTAAAAAAGGATACCTTCGGTCATACATCTTAAAGGAGAAAAAATGACACTCAGATTATATAATACCGCGACACGGAAAAAAGAAACTTTCACACCTTTAACGGAAGGCAAAGTAGGCATCTATGTGTGCGGGGTCACCGTTTATGACCTGTGCCATATAGGTCACGCCCGGTCCGCCATCGTGTTTGACGTGCTGACGAGGTATTTTCGGGCAATGGGTCTTGATGTTACCTATGTACGAAACTTTACCGATGTGGACGACAAAATTATTGAGCGGGCCAATAAGCTTGGAAAGGAAACAGGCGACATTGCACAGGAATATATTGATGCATTCTACGAGGACATGGACAGGCTTTACGTTCTGAAGGCCGATAAGGAACCCCGGGCAACCGAGCATATTGAGGGCATGATCGAGATGATCTCCACCCTGCTGGACAGAGGATATGCCTATGCCGAAGGAACGGACGTGTTTTTCTCTGTCAAGGATTTCAAGGGGTATGGCAAGCTTTCCGGTAGAAAACTGGATGACATGCAGGCGGGCAGCAGGATTGCCGTGGACGAGAAAAAAAGACATCCCATGGATTTCGTTTTGTGGAAAGGGGTCAAACCGGGTGAACCGCAATGGGACAGCCCCTGGGGCCCCGGCAGGCCCGGCTGGCACCTTGAATGCTCGGTTATGAGTAACCATTATTTAGGCGCATCATTTGACATTCACGGCGGCGGGCGAGACCTCCTATTCCCTCACCATGAAAATGAAAGGGCCCAGTCTTTATGCGCCAATGACGGTAATTTTGCCAGGTACTGGGTCCATAACGGGTTTGTAACGGTTGAATCGGAAAAGATGTCCAAGTCCCTTGGAAATTTTTTGACCATACGCGACGCGCTCAAGACCTATCATCCCGAGGTGTTGCGCCTTTTTCTCCTGTCCAAGCATTACCGGGGGCCCCTTGACTTTTCCAGGAGCGGGGTCCTTGACCTGCAGTCAGGTCTCGTGAGAATCTATCGGACACTTAAGAGACTTGAAGATTTTATCGGCCCTTACGAGGTAAAGCCGGAAGAGACGCAAGCTGCATTTCTGCTAAATCAGCCTGATACGTTTATGGAGCAGTTTATCAACATGATGGATGACGACCTGAATACGTCAGGGGCCGTCGGTCTTGTATTTGAAAAGGTCAGGGAGATGAATAAGTCCATGGATTCCATAAACGGCGCCATAGACGAGACGACCGCCTCTCGCCTGGCGGATGAACGAAAGCAACTGCTTCTTGCTGGTCGGGTCTTGGGTCTTCTCAAGGAGACCCCGAAGGACTTTTTCAGGCAGCTCACCTCCGACGCAGACCGGGTTGATCCTTCCGAAATCGAAAAAATGATCGAACAAAGGAAAACTGCCAAGGCGAAAAAAGACTGGGAAAGGGCCGACGAAATTCGCGACCGCCTGAAGGAAATGGGCGTCATCTTAGAAGACGGGCCCAAAGGCACCACCTGGAGACTTGATGTTTGAACTTGTTACGGATCTTTCGCCATGCGGGGACCAGCCCGATGCCATAAAGGCCCTTACAAAGGGCGTTGAACAGGGCCTTGAGCACCAGGTCCTCCTCGGGGTGACCGGTTCAGGCAAGACCTTTACAATTGCAAACGTTATTACCGGCGTGCAAAAACCTGCTTTGGTGATTGCACCCAATAAGACCTTAGCTGCTCAACTCTATGGGGAGCTGAAGAATTTTTTTCCCAAAAATGCAGTAGAATATTTTGTAAGCTATTACGATTATTACCAGCCCGAAGCATACATCCCCCAGTCAGACACATACATTCAGAAGGACTCTTCCATAAACGAACAGATCGATAAAATGAGGCACTCGGCCACCAGGTCACTCCTTGACCGGGATGACGTGATAATAGTGGCAAGTGTCTCCTGTATATACGGGTTAGGATCTCCCGAGGCCTACCACAACATGCTCCTTTACATTGAAAAGGGCCGGAGTTTATCAAGGGAAGATGCGGTCAAAAAATTAGTGGAGATCCACTACGAGCGCGGTGATATTGATTTTTACAGGGGTCGTTTTCGTGTTCGGGGAGATGTCCTGGACATTTATCCGGTTCATGAGGATGACCGGGCCGTGCGCATCGGGTTTTTCGGGGATGAGGTGGAAGACATACACGAGATCGACCCCTTGACCGGAAAAATCATTAGAGGGCTGAACCGGATCACCATTTATCCTGCAAGCCATTATGTCACGACCGTTGATATAAGAGAGCGGGCAATCAAGCAGATAAACCAAGAACTTCGGGAACAGATTGAGTATTTCCGTTCAAAGGACAAACTACTGGAGGCACAGCGGATCGAAGAGCGCACCATGTTTGACCTGGAGATGATGTTAGAGATGGGGTATTGCCACGGGATCGAAAATTATTCAAGGCACCTTACCGGAAGGGCACCCGGCGATCCGCCCCCCACACTCCTTGACTATTTTCCAAAGGACTTTTTGGTGATTCTTGATGAATGCCACATAACCGTTCCCCAGTTAAACAGTATGTATCGAGGAGATCGCTCCAGAAAAGAGACCCTGGTGGCTTACGGATTCCGTCTTCCCTCGGCCTTGGATAACAGGCCCTTCAGGTTTGAAGAGTTTAAATCCAGGGTAAAACAGACCATCTATGTCTCTGCCACGCCAGGACCTTATGAGATGGAAATGACACAGATGACAACTGAACAGATCGTCAGACCCACGGGTCTGGCAGATCCCGAAATAGTCATCAGACCTGCCACAAACCAGGTGGATGACCTCTTGGGCCGGATCAGGGAGAGGACAGGTCGAAACGAGAGGGTCCTTGTAACAACCCTGACAAAAAGAATGGCCGAGGACCTTACGGAATATTACTCTGATTTAGGCGTAAGGGTGCGGTATCTGCACTCCGACATAAAGACCATCGAGCGTATGGAGATCATACGGGACCTTCGATTAGGGGTCTTCGATGTCTTAGTGGGCATTAACCTTTTGCGTGAAGGACTGGATCTGCCGGAGGTTTCCCTTGTGGCCATCCTTGATGCGGATAAGGAGGGATTTCTCAGGTCGGAAAGATCCCTGATCCAGACGAGCGGCAGGGCTGCCAGGAATATCAGCGGGACAGTTGTGCTCTATGCGGATAAGACCACGGGTTCCATGAAAAGGGCTATTGGCGAAAGCAGAAGACGCCGACTTATCCAGCTCGAATATAACAGGACACATGATATCACACCCACCTCCATTCAAAAGAGGATAGACGATATCTTAGGCTCGGTCTATGAAGCCGATTACGTGACCGTCCCGTCCATAGCAGAAGAGGAAGGCGGGTATTTGACCGTCGAGCGCATCGATGAAATGATAAAAGATCTGACTGAAAAGATGAAAGAGGCGGCGGGACAACTGGAGTTTGAAGAGGCGGCCCTGTTGAGAGACCGGATAAAGGAGTTGGAAAAAAGAGAACTGGAAGTCTTATCCGGCTAATTCGTTCACGGTTTTTTCAAGGGATTCAAAGTCTTCAACATTCAAATTCGGGATGGATGGATCAATATCCTTAATCATATTGCTCAAGACCTTTTTCGGCCCGACTTCTATGAACAGATCTCCCCCATTATTGATGATCTTTTCAATCGAACCCCTCCAGTCAACAATTTTGTAAATTTGTTCATAAGCCTCTTCTTTTATGTGGTCCGGATCTACTATGGCTTGTGTTGATACATTTGCTATGATTGGTTTTGAGGCAATACGGACAGGAGTTTTATCTAATACCTTTTTGAATTTGTTGGCGGCCGGCTTCATGATGGGTGTATGAAAAGGCCCTTCAACCTTCAACATGGTTGAACGTGTCCCTTCTTCCTTTAATTTTTTTGACAGTTCTGCTAATTTCCTTTTTGAACCCCCAACCACGATCTGCTTTTTGGTGTTGTTTAATGTGACATACACCTCAAAATCCTTACACAGGATACAGATCTTGTCGAAGTCCAATTCTTTTTTCTTAACTACTATGGCCATGAGCCCTGCGCCCGGGTAACCCTTGCCCAGCTCCGTCATATAGGTTGCCCTTGTTTTCACAAGACTCAAACAGGTCTTGAAATCCATTGCCCCTGCAATAAGCAATGCCGTATATTCACCTAAGCTGTGACCCGCCAACAAAGGAATGTTTATTTCAAGGCCGCGTTCCCTCAAGGTTTCTTCGAAGACCTTAAAGCATGCATAACTCGTGGTCATTACAGCAGGCTGGGTGTAGATGGTTTTATTTAGATTATCCTTGTGCATGATCATTTTTCCAAATTTGCGCTTTTTAAAGCACTGCTCGGAAAGGTCATATCCAAGTATTTGATTTGCCTGGTCATATATGTCCCTGACGAACTTAAACTTGTCATAGAACTCTTTTCCCATGCCCACGTATTGTGAGCCCTGTCCCGGAAAAATCAATGTAATCTTTTTGTATTTCATTGTCTTATGTCTCGAAAATTCTGAATATTAGTAAAGTCGAATGTAACTACTCAGGTTGTCAGGTTCACGGTTCACAGTTCAAGGTTAATCGCTTTGCTGTTTTCTTCATATCTCCTCTGTAACAAAGAATTCGCTCCGGATTTGTGTGCAATAGCACCTGGTGTTCTGCAAAAACCGAATGAACTATGGATTTGGTTTAGAATCGAACCTGTCTTTCATCAATTTAACCTTGAACCCTAAACCTCTCAACATTGAACCTGAGCACTTATAATCGAATATGTTCAAAATTTAAATAACTCTATGGGTTATGTCAAGGAGTCTGTTTTTCACCTCTTCTTTCAGTACCTTTCCCATAGTATTTTTCGGCAGCTCTTTTACAAACATAACTTCCTTGGGGCATTTCCAGTTATGGAGACGTTCCTTGCAATATGTCTGTATTTCATGGGGTTTAACCGCAGAGCCGGCCTTTATAACAACGGCGGCAACCACCCTTTCTCCCCATTTCTCATCAGGGATGCCGACCACAGAGGACTCAACCACGTGCTCGAGCCGGTTTATGACCAGCTCCACCTCCTTTGGGGAGATATTTTCGCCTCCCGAGATGATAATATGCTTGATGCGATCCGTCAGATAATAATACCCGTCTTCATCCATCCGTCCCAAGTCACCGGTCCTGAACCAGCCCTTTTCAAATACTGCTGCCGTCTCTTCAGGCTTTTGCCAGTAACCGGGTGTAACGGCCGGACCCTTGAGCCAGATCTCGCCCTCCTGGCCCGGATCCACATCCACATAAGTCTCAGAATCTACGATTCGTACTTCAAGGCCCGGCAGAGGCAATCCTATGGTCCCCGGCTTTCTCATGCCCCTTAACGGATTGGAAAAATTCATCCCGGTCTCCGACATACCTTCGCGTTCCACGGGTTCCTTTCCGAAAATATCCCTTATTCTCTCAAAATCCTTTATAAGAAGCGGGGCCGAGCCGGATGTCCACAATCGAATATGCCCGAAATCAAGACCTTTCCCTTCTGCATAGCCCATCATCTTGCCATACATTGACGGAACGGCCATAAACAGGGTGCAGGCATATTTCCCCCCTGCTTTTGACAAAACCGCTATCACCTTTTCAACAGAAAATTCATCGAGCATGAGCACATGGGCTCCGGCCATCAAGGCAGTGTGAAGGGCAAAGCAAAGCCCGTGAACATGAAAAAGGGGAAGCGAGTGACAGAGCACATCGGATTCCGTTATCTCCCATATCTTTATTATGTTTCTTGCATCATGGACAAGGTTCTGCTGGGTAAGGACAGCCCCTTTGGGTTTTCCCGTGGTGCCCGAGGTATAGATAATAAGTCCCGGGTCCCTCGGTCCAATGTCTATTCGGGGTATAACGTCCAAAGCGGACCTGAAAAAATCCTGATCCCGGTAAGGTATTTCCGTATTGATCACAACGGTGTTCGAATGAGGGTCTATCTCCTTTATGACTGCCTCCTGTGCAGGTCCAGACAGAACTAATTTTGCCTCAGCATCATTGACCAGGTATGACATTTCCGAGCTCTTAAACCCGGGATTCAAAGGCACGGCAATGGCCCCTATCTTTTGGAGTCCAAGATAGGCAACCACGAAAACCAGAGATTTCTCAAGATAAAGGATTACCCTGTCTCCCTTTTTGATTCCCAAATCCAGAAAGAACCTGGCCATCCTGTCCGAATCCTGATTCAATTCCGAATAGGAGATCTCCGTCTCTACCATACCGTCGCGGAAGAAGCTTATGGCAGTCTTTTCCCCGCAGGTTCGAGAGGTATTCGCAAAACAGTCTTTCATGGATTCACCACTCATTTTAGCCTCCGCTTTTTTGAATTATATGAAGACATGTTGCCGCGCTGTCAATGCTTTTTTGGTCACTAATGTATTTTGCCCAGACTAATGGAACAAATCTTTTTTACCTAAAGACAGCCCTTTCAAATCAGCGAGCTTATAAAGACCCTTATTTTCCTTGCTGAAAACACAAATTTTCAGATTCAGTTGACAGATACATTTTTTCTGTATACTTTATGTTACATGAAATTGACTTAAATGGGGTGCCACCGGGAAATATGTCAAACAATTATTCAGATGCTTTTGCGGAAATGGGGCTTTCAGAAAGTGCCGTTCGGATTCTTGAACATTCTTATGATGCCATAATGGTTACTCTAAAAGACAGTACTATCATTTATATAAACAACGCATACTCACGAGTTCTTGGCATTGCCCCTGAAAACCTTCTTGGTCGCAAGCTTTCCCAAATAGAACCGGATTCCATTACATTGAAAGTCCTGAAGCGCGGCCAAGATGTCATTCATGTTTCTGAACATGTGGAAACTCTGAATGAATCGATCTTCGGGTCGGTTCTTTTGCTGCCATCTCAAGAAAACTTTGTTGGATCGATCTCTATCATTACTAAAATGCATCAAAAGGCGGTCACAAAAAATGGTCTTGGCCTAAATGGAAATATTGAGTTTTATCTGGACCGGGTATTTTCCAGGGATAAACCCATTCATCCCTCTTTTTCGAAGATAATAGGCCAGGATGCAGGATTCAGGCAGACTCTTTACACGGCGCACAAGGCTGCACAAGCTGATTTTGCCGTGGTGGTTATGGGAGAGAGTGGTACGGGGAAGGAATTGATAGTAAGAGCGATACATGAGGCCAGTAACCGTGCGGAACATGAATTTGTAGCGCTCAATTGTGCCGCCCTACCGAGCAATCTGGTCGAATCAGAATTGTTTGGTTACGAGCGAGGGTCATTTACCAATGCAAACCGGGAAGGAAAAAAAGGACTGTTTGACCGTGCCCATAAAGGGACGCTATTTTTTGATGAAATAGGTGATTTTGAATTGTCAACCCAGGCCAAAATTCTTCGGGTACTGGAAGAAAAGACACTTAGAAGGATCGGGGGGGAAAAAGATATTCACATAGACACGAGGCTTATCAGTGCAACAAATAAAGACCTGGAAGCCATGATTTTAAATGGCAAATTCAGAGAAGATCTTTTTTACCGCATTAATACCATGACAATCCAGGTGCCTCCTTTAAGAGAGCGGGGTCAGGATTTAACACTATTATCCGAGTACTTTCTTTCAAGGTATTGTCTGCAATACAAAAAAAAAGTGGCGTTTTCGGACAATTCCCTATCGATCCTGTACAATCATGACTGGCCCGGCAATGTAAGGGAACTAAAAGGTGCTATAAACTACGCAGTCAATATCACGGATACTGCCTCCATAACACCAAGAGACCTCCCTCCCTATCTGACCCTGTCAAAAGCGAGGGATTCTCTTAGCAGGAATTTGCCCTCACGGATACAGGGGGGAGCATCAAGGCCGGGCGACGGTCGTTCTTTATTTAGAGATATAATTGATTCATTCGAAAAGGACCTGATTGACGCGGCCCTAAAGAAAAGTCGTAATCGCACGGAAGCCATGAAATTATTGGGCCTGAGCAGGAGGGCCTTTTATCTTAAACTTAATAAACACGGACTTATTTGATCTTTGGTTTTGTACCCTTCGATAGTGTGTCATTTTCGAGACCATTCCTACAAGTATTACATTTTTTATACACTTTTCACCGCTAATTTTGAAGCAACTCCCATTTTCCAGACTTTAAAGCTTAACACCTATTCTGTTAAACTACACTTCATATTTTCATGATTTTTAAAATAAACTACCACCGACCTTGTCGGTGGTTTTCTGAGACAGCAACTCCTGACAATGTCATTCGCTGCTGTCCCTCCAAAGCCCTAGTTGTTCCTCACGGATGTGAATATCCTGTTGTTCTTTGACATACTTTCTGATCACATCTCTGTCGATACCAACGGTACTGACAAAATATCCACGTGCCCATATGTGAAGACCCCAGTATTTCTTATTCAGCTCTGGGTAATCTCTCCTCAAATATTCGGCACTCTTGCCCTTAAGTATTTTCATCACATGGGACGGGGAGTGCTTTGGTGGCACCGAAACATACATGTGAACATGATCAGAAGCTATGGCCCCCTCCAGGATATCAATATCAAGCCATTCACATAGCTCCGTGAGGATCTCTTTTAGCCGGGCCTTGATATCTTTGACCAATACCTGATAACGATATTTTGGTATCCATACAAAATGATACTCGCAACGATATACAGCGTGGGACGATTTTCGATAACCTTGCATACAGCAACCTCCTTTTTCTATCGAGGTTACTATATCATAAACCCTGGCTCACCAACATAGTTGGTTCGCCAAAGGAGTGGGGCCTCCGCCCCCACACCCCACCACTGACAATGTCAGTGGATTAGTCTTAGATTTAAA
>JAIOSR010000209.1 GCA_021107495.1 Desulfobacterales bacterium
AAGGACCTGGACGGCAGAAGGGGCTTTGTTTTGACCCTTGCAACAAGGGAACAGCATATTCGGCGGGAAAAGGCCACCTCCAACATCTGCACCAACAACAGCCTCTGTGCATTGGCCGCTGCCATGTACATGGCCTCGGTCGGTGGCAGCGGAATAAAAGAACTCGCCCGTCTAAACCATGACAAGACCGAGTATCTTAAGGCAAGTCTGAAAAAGGAAGGTCTTAGCATAAGTTTTGACAGCCCCACGTTCAATGAATTTGTGGTGGAATTCCCGCCGGGCTTTGAGGCCATATACGCACGCCTCTTCGATAAAAAGATAGTGCCGGGTCTTGCCTTAGCTCCCTACTATCCTGAACTTCCCAACCACTACCTTTTGTGTGTGACAGAGACCAGGTCCAGGGAGGATATGGATGAACTGGTAAGGGAGGTGACATCATGACAGAATCTTTGGGCACAACAGGTCTGATCCTAAACGAGCCCCTGCTCTGGGAAAAGGGGAAAAAGGGGAGGCGCGGCTTTTCTCTTCCCCGTCGTGACGTTGATTCCTGCCCTTTAGACCCGGAACTTACGGGAGAAGGACCCGATTTTCCGGATTTGAGCGAGGTTGACGTGGTACGCCACTACACAAGGCTGTCCCAGTGGAATTTCGGGGTGGATACCGGTATGTATCCGCTTGGTTCATGCACCATGAAATACAATCCCAAGACCAATGAAAAGCAGGCAGGGCTGGCCGGATTTGCCGGGGCCCATCCACTCCTTCCGGCCGGTCTGAGCCAGGGAATTCTCAGGATGATGTTTGAACTCGAGCGCTATCTTGCCGAAATCACCGGTATGGATGCCACCTCGCTCCAACCAGCGGCGGGTGCACATGGCGAACTTGCCGGAATGCTTCTTATTCATAGCTTTCACAGGAATAAGGGGGTTAATCGTTCAAAGATCATCGTCCCTGATACTGCACACGGGACAAACCCTGCCAGTGCCGCGCTCTGCGGATACAGTCCGTTGCCTGTTAAGTCAAACGAGCAGGGCATACTCTCCGTTGAGGCAGTCCATGACGTCATGGATGACGACACGGCGGGAATCATGATAACCAACCCAAATACCTTAGGCCTTTTTGAAGAAAATATTCAAGAAATAGCCGAAGTCGTTCACAACAAAGGGGGCCTGGTATATTGTGACGGTGCAAACATGAATGCGGTCATGGGCGTGGTTAAGATGGGCGCGATCGGGGTTGACGTGATGCATCTGAACCTCCACAAGACCTTTTCCACCCCCCACGGGGGAGGCGGACCCGGCTCGGGACCGGTTTCCGTGAAAAAGCATCTTGAACCTTTTCTGCCGGTTCCACGGGTGGTGGAGGCAAACGGCACGTACGTTCTTTCTTATGATTACCCGGAATCAATAGGCAAACTGCAGGCCTTTCAAGGAAATGTGGGTGTCATGATAAAGGCATACAGCTATATCCGGTCCATGGGTCCGGAGAATCTGAAAAAGGCCAGCCGGCTCGCTGTGCTGAATGCAAACTATATAAAGGAAAGGTTAAAGGGGACATTGCATCTTGCCTATGACAGACCATGTATGCACGAGTGCGTCTTCTCCGACAAAAATCAGACAGCCGGTCATATCACGACCCTGGATATGGCCAAGCGGCTTATGGATTACGGATTTCATCCACCCACCGTTTACTTCCCGCTTGTAGTGGATGGCGCCATTATGATGGAGCCTACGGAGACCGAGTCAAAAGAGGATCTGGACCAGTACATTGAGGCATTCAAGGCCATCGTGAATGAGGCCAAAGATGATCCAGACCTCCTTCACGGGGCCCCGAAAAAGTGCAAGGTAAAACGGCTGGATGAGACACTGGCCGCCAGGAAACCCTGTCTTGCGGGATGATAGGTAATTGAAGATTGACTATTGAAGATTGACGATTGAGAAACATGATTTGAAGGGATGTAAGTGATCACAGGGTAGCAGGGTCTTGAGGCCTTTTCTTCGATTCCGAGTCTCCCGGCGTGTCGAAGATCCCGATATGCGGGGGTCATTCCAAGGAGTTACGGATGTGTGATGCCTACCCCCTCCCTGTTCCCCTCGGCTTCGCTCGGGGCCAGGGGGTCCCCCATCCGTAACTCCATGAAATGACGGCGGCCTCCCGCCAGTCACTCAGAAAAGACCTCAATACCCTTTCTGATAGCCAGGATTTTTATACCCTTTGATCATTTACAGAGGAAGAACTTATGGAAATCGTAATTGTCGGGCTTGGCTCGGGCGGGCTTTATGCCTCAAAGAGCGCTCTCGGGTACAATCGAAAATGTCACGTGACAATAATTGAGAAAAGAGACTTTGATCAGTTCTCGCCCTGCGGTCTTCCTTATGTCCTTGATGGGACGGTCAAAAACTTCGATGCCCTGAAATACGATGTCCCTGAAATGTCATCAAAGCTGACCAAGCTTATCAATCACGAAGTCGTTTCCGTTGATAATGAGAAAAAGATCGTGCAGGCCGTTGACCTTTCTACTTCGAATATGAAGGAAATCAAATATGATTCACTGATACTTGCGAACGGCGCGTCCCCCATTAACCTGCCAATCCCGGGCGCAAAGGAACTTGTGGGAAAAGGGGTCCATTTCGTGTCGAATATAGAAGATACAAAGGCACTTCTTGAAGCGGCAAAATCATCCGACAAGAAGAGCGCGGTAATCGTCGGTGGCGGGGCAACCGGTCTGGAAGTGGCAGTGGGTTTAAGGGAACTGGGTCTCGACGTGGCAGTGACCAAGAGGACGCCTCACCCGTTTCCCCGCAACCTGGATCCGGAAATGGGAAAGATCATTGTCGAACACCTGGAAAAATCAGGCATACGGGTCCTGTTCGGAAAGGGCATAGACCGCATAAACGGTACTCAAAAAGTGGAATCCGTGAAGATCGCCCAAGAGACCATTGAATGCGACATTGTGGTTATGGCCGTTGGAATGCGCGGGAACACCACATTGGCTGAAAGCATAGGCGCAAAGATTGAAAATGGACTGGTCCCGGTTAATAACCGGATGGAAACTACCGTTAAAGACGTTTACGCGGTCGGAGACCTTGTAAGAACCTATTCCCGCATAGACGGCACACCCGTTACCATGCAGCTTGCCACTTCGGCCTACCGCCAGGGCATGGCCGCGGGAATAAATGCGGCAGGAGGAAACACCCCTTATCCCGGGGCCCTCAACACGTTTGTTGTGTGCGTGGGCGGTCTGGAAATTGCCTCAACAGGATATTTTTTGGACATGGCCAAAGACCTGGGGT
>JAIOSR010000524.1 GCA_021107495.1 Desulfobacterales bacterium
AAAAAATAATCGATTTTTTCCGTCGAATCTTTACCAACATCTGTCTTGAATGCAAAATGTAAATTGTCCATAGAAATTTGTCCGGAAAGTGATTTAATCCTGCTCTTAAACACCTATCTTTTGACAAGAAACCGGGGGGTATCTATAAGCTCAGCAAAAGAATAAACCCCTCCCTTATTCGGAGAAATGCAGGTGATCCCTAACATAGGATATTCTTTTCCTTTCATCTATTTGAAAAAGGAAAATAGACTTATTCTTTAGCATATTTGTCTCTCATCCGTCTTTTGCCCGGTCAATTCATGCAAAATTCTTAATTGATTTTACGGGTCCGACGGCCACGAGGTACAAGAGCCGTGAGGTGCTGTTGAGGCCCAGGAGTTCAACCTCTTCCATGTCATAAAAGGCACCGATCCCGCAACATCCGAGACCCATGGCCGTGGCCGTGAGGTATAGCCGTTCCCCCAAAGCTCCTGCCGTCATCATGGCATAGCGGTATCCTCTTGGGCCATACGCCTGGTCCACTAAATTCAGATCGCTCATGAAAAGGAAGTGAACTGCCGCGTTGGCAAGCCACGCCTGATCCAGGCAGATATGGGCCATGCGCTCCGTGAAGAAACCGGGAGCAACCATCCCGATTGATGAAGATGAGGTATCCAGCAGATAGAGGCCCGGATCAAATCCTTCGGCATTGCCGACTAAAAAGCCTATGCACATGGATTGATTATTATTGGACATTTCTCCGTCCGGCCCAAAACAACCGGCACAGAGACCGTCTAAGAGGGCTGTCAGACAATTTTGCGATATGGGTTGGCGCACAAAATTCCGCTTGGAACGGCGATGAAAAACGGCCTCGGCATATTTCAGGGTCTCGGGCCAGGTGTCGGCAGGGTTAATCTCTGTCCATTTGTCCGCACCCAACCCCAACTCGTGAACCATGACGGGTCTTGATTCGGTTGGTGAGGTAAACTCAACTCCTGCCGTGTGTATTGCGCGCACTTCGGGGTAGTCAGTTTCTTCTTCAGATACACGGCTTGCATTTTTGACAGTCTCCGGGAGTTCCGTGATTTCCATGGTTTTTTTATCTTCGTGTGCCTGTTTTCCCGGAACGTGGCACAGGGCTAAACAGACTTCCTTTGTTTCATCAAGACCCAGAAGACGATTGACATCGGTGTCGTCAAAGTCCAGGGAAAGGGCAGGGTGCAATTCCAGTGCTTTCAAGGCTAAAATCAGGTTCTCAGTTAAGTGTCCGGTGTCGAGCAGGTGGTAACGGTAGGACCGTGCCCGGTATTTCCAGGCGCTGCGGAAAAAGATGGCCGACAGGAAAAAAGTCAGGATCGAGGTGTTAATGTTTGCGGATTGTGTAGACTTTTTTATCGGCGCAGAAATGTCTCCCCTGCGGAGCAGGCAAAGGGAGTGACGGGCAACTGAGAAGTGATACAGCCCGTCATCAAGGTCGTTTATGCCTTGTGTGGCAAAATAAATTTCAGCGGGGTAGAGGGCCCCGGCGGACGCAACGCTGCGGTAATAGAAATCACCCCCCGTATGTCGTGCTTTGGCGGTAAGACTGTAGGTCAAGCGGAGTATCAGGGAAAGATCTTCAAGGCTTACGGCCTGCAACGTGGCACTGCCGGCAGTTTCTTTTATTAAGGAGGAAAGCTTTTTGTTAGGGGAATGGACATCTTGAGGTAATAAAACAGGATCAATCCCGGGATATTGCTTAAATACCCCTGGCTGGTTTTGCCAGTCAAGATAATGCCCCGTCATGTTATGACGATCATAGCTTGTATCCTTGTGGTATTGGAAACCGGTTTTTTTCATGGCCATTAATTCCTGTCCCACACCTTGTAAAGCTCTTGAAGATCATTGATATACGCCGGTAAAAATTTATCTTCGGGACATGACTTCCTGCAAATGACGATAGCCTTTTTATAGAGGGTCTCTACGTCGCCATAACGCTCCGGTTGCAGGGCATAGATTCTTGCTAAGGAATGCAGCCTGTGTGCAACCTTGCAGCTTTCCGGACCGTATATTTTCTCTTCAAGTGTAATAATACGCCTGAGAACCTTTTCCAGTTTCCCGTACTGTTTTTTGTGATGGTAAAGCACAACCAGTTCGTTAAGCGCTCCGACTACGCGGGGATCATCAGGCCCCCTGGTTTCCTCTATGATTTTCAGTGTTCTTAAAAGGGGGCCTTCTTCACCAAAACGTTTTTCGTCATGAAACTTTACTGATTGCCGTTTTTCCCCGGGTGCAGGTGAACTCAGTTGTTCTTTTAAAGCAAGGGCTCCTGATCCAACAACCGCCACAACAAGCAATACACCAATGAACCTGGCAAGCAAAGGACCTATGAGATCAGCGCTTACCCTGTCGTTTTTGAGACGGGGCTCGAAATCGCCGATTATGTTGACTATCCGCTTGAAACCTCCGGTGGTAACCGCGTTGTTCATGTCCAACTCTTTTGTCTCAGGGCGCCACTTAAAATAGCCGTTGCTTTTGAGGTCAAGGGGGGAGGCTAATTGAAAGGTAAGGACCAGACGTGCGTTGTTGGGAGTATGAGGCCTGCCGAGCGTATAACGTTCTTGAACATCTATGGACTGGATTTGATCCCAGGGAATTTCCATTGATTCCTTCGTGCCGAGGTAACCGGTATTCAACTCGAGACCCTTTGTATCTATCACAATTATAGGCCCCATTTTAA
>JAIOSR010000110.1 GCA_021107495.1 Desulfobacterales bacterium
AAGGGCCTATAAGCATTCGCGCCCTGGCCAAAGAGCTGAGACGTGACTATAAGAATGTTCATACGGATGTGAGAAGACTTGAGCAGGTCGGGCTGATCGGCCATACAAAAGATGACAAAATAGAAGTGCCCTGGGATATTGTTGAAGCACAGCTCAGGCTGGCGGCATGATAAGGAACTGGATGCTATTCCTTCACCTGCTTCATGAGTTTTATAGATGTCAATAAATTCTGTTTGTACCTATTTTGATGTTAAGGCAACAGATCCATCCCAATCAGCCGGCAACTCATCGGGGTTGAGGGCATCGATTCGTGCGAGCATCTGCTTTGAGGTTGGGTCATCCGGTTGCAGGGATAATGCCTCGGTAAATTTCTCGCGTGCAAAAACAAAATCCCGGGCCAGATATGCCTCAAATGCCGTATGATATGTCTTGTGGAACGATTCAAGATTCGGATCCATATCCTCAGATGTTTCTCCACACACCTCAAAGACCTTTACTGCTTTCTTTTTTCCTTTCACCTTGATCACATCCAGGACTCGCGTACTGAACATTCCCGGGGTGAGGTATTTGTGGGTAAATTCAGAGATCATCAAATATGTATTGTACCTCTTGTTTGCACCTTCCAGTCGCGATGCAAGATTTACCGCATCGCCAATGACCGTGTAATCGAAAACCCGGTCTGAACCCATATTGCCGATAATCATGGGGCCGGTGTTGATTCCTATCCGACAGCGCATCTCGGGAAGCCCTTTTTCCCCCCACTTTTCACGCAGCTCTTTTAGACGGCCCTGCATTTTCAATCCTGTCCTGACAGCCTTATCGGCATGATCGGGCATGGGAAGGGGCGCACCGTACTCCGCCATAATTGCATCACCTTCGTACTTATCTATGATCCCACCATGGTCCAGCACCAGGTCGGTCATCTCCGTAAGATATTCATTCAGTAATCCAGCCAGATCAGGAGGTGCCATCTTTTCAGAAATACTTGTAAAGTTCTCAATGTCAGAGAACAGCACCGTAATAACCCGCTCGTCTCCCCCCAAATGGAGCAACTCAGGATTGGCAAGCAGTTGATTAACGACGCCTTCCGGTACATATCTTGAAAATGCGTTTTTGATGAATGCCCGTTCTCTGGAAACCGCCACTTCCATTCCTGCGATCAAGCCGAAAAAGATAAATAAGAAACTGACGACCACTGTTACAACAGGGAACAATGAAAAATGAACAAACTGTAACCAGGTCAGACCAATAGTGCCTGCCAGGATAAAACCGCCCGTGCCATAAAGTATCCATGACGATCTCGGGAGGGCAGAGACGCCCAGCAGAATACCGATGAGCAAGACAAGTCCGGCTATCTGCCTGAAAGACCATTTGTGATAGAAGGTATTCGTCAACATGCCGTTTAGCATGGATGTATGCGTAATAATTAAAGGCACGTCAGGTTCAAGCGGTGTTTGACCCAGATCAGAAGTGCCCACGGAAATATCTCCGATAAAGACGAAATTCCCTTCAAAAAATTCCGATAGATTTCCCCGTAGATCTTCATCTTCAAAATATTGAAGGAGCCTGTGTGCGCCCATCTTTTTGAACCCTTTACCCCACTTTTGTGCAAAGGGGATGAAAGCCCTGCCTCGATCGTCAATTGGTATCACCACATCCTTCTCCAGAATGCCCCCTTTTATGGCCGGAATAACGATCTTTTTACCCCAATCTACAATCATTTTGTTGAAAGGAACCCTTGCGTAGTCCAGGAAAATGGCAAGGCTGAGTGTGGGAAAGTAACGATCTCCCACTTTCAGCAGCATTATGACGTGGCGGGATACCCCGTCGGAATCGTTGAAGGCGCTGATATGCCCGAAATTAAAGGCCGCTTCTGCAAAAGAATCGGATTGCATGAGGGCTCTTGTGGCATAAAAAGGCATGGCAGCGCCTTTTTCAACGGGCCTTCGAAGGCAGTCAGACCGGAAACGCTCATAGGCGATTCCTTCCCCCCATTTAAAGGATTTTTCCTTTTTGGAGTAAGCGAATGCCATTGGCAGGTAAATTGATCCCAGTTCGTTGATGGATTCCGCAAATTTCCTGTCGGAGTCTATATTACTCGGGCGGGCAAAAATTATGTCATAGGCTACCGCTTCCACACCCAACTCATTCAGCACGCTGTTCACTCTTGCCATGTCTGCACGATCAAGAATATTTTTGCCAAAATAAGCATATGTTTCATCCGTGATGGTGACATAGACAATTCGTGGTGACAACTTTGGGCCATGCCCTGATTTAACGGCCAGCCTGTAAAACAGGTCAAGTGCCTGAAAATCAGGTTGTGTCCATACCGAACCCGAAACTCCCCAAAAAATAAACAGTGGAGTCAAAAGGCCGGTCACCAGAACAACAATGAGTCTGATGAGTTTCCTACTTTTTAACTCGAAATTCATATCTCTTGATAAGAATGGACCGTCCTGAAAAAATTTGCAGCTTGCTGACGAAGGGGTCCATATTGTCAGATCCTCCCGCTCCCCTGACATTACCGGCTATGCCGAAAGGCTTTTTGTTCTTCTGGCTCAGATCAATTTTGCTGTTCTTAATAAATCCCTTCTCGGCCTCAGCCCATCTGGAAAAGGGCGCTTCCCCGGAACTGAAAATCTCCTGAACTTTAGTCATCTGATTTGGGCTGCAAATGACAGTAAAGGACTCTTTGTCGCTTTTGCCATCGACCTGATAAAAGTCCTGGAGAGAGGGCATAACCAAGGTTGAACTATGGATTTTCTGTTGAGTCAGATTCAAAAGAGTTGCGGTCTTATGGTCAGTGTGGATTAAGTAAACATTGGACGTTTCTTCCGGATGAACGTAGATCCGAAGGAGGTCTCCGGGTTTCAACGTGTCCCTCGATTTTGCGTGCATAATTAGGTTGCCTGACCTGATCTGTATGCCGATCTTCGCACGCACCCTTTTCTCCTGGGCGTTGGCCGGCGCGATGATAGCTAACACAAAACATGCGCCCAGAAATAGGGCGCTGATTGTCTTGAGACCCTTTTCCATTTTTTCCTCCTTCAAAAAACTCCCTCCCCCTTAACGCCTGCCTGTGCGTTGAACGCAGACAGGGGGGATGGTTGGGGTGAGTGTGAAAAGCCCCGGCTTATTGAGCTATTCCCTTTTTGAAAAGATTACGAGGTCGAGTCCGGGTATATCTGTAAAATCTTTTTCGTTTCGAGTTAACAGCTTAAGTCCGTTTTGTATTGCCTGGCTTGCAATCCATAAATCCTGTACACGATATTTATGGTCTATGCCATTTTTACGAAGGCTGGCTGCGAGTCTGCCGAAGATTTCACCTGTCATTTCATCAATAATAATAAATGGCTTTTTTCGGAGACGATCAAGGGCTGCCATGCGTTTTTGCCGTATCCGCTCATCACTTGCTATTTCAGCGCCAAAGGCCAATTCAGCTAAAATAACCGGTGAAATATAAACTGGCTCATTTTTAGTAAACATGGCTACATCAGATGGTGAAACGTCACCTCTTTCCACATCTATCCATATGCAGGTATCAATCAGGAATCCCATGGATCTCGAACCTCCTCTGACAGCTTTCCGTGCATACGGCTTTCCTCTGCCCAATCCTTAGCTGCATCAGGGGGTAATGTCTGGTAGAGATCTGCCATAGCCTCAAGTGCCGTCAGATGATGAGAACCTGGAATTAAACGAGCAATCTTGTGGTTATTCCTGATGATAATAATTTCTTCGCCACCAAATTCCAGCCTGTCTAATGTTTTTTTTATATTTTTTGCAAATTCGGTTGCCGTCATAGTTCCCATAACAAACCTCCGTTAATTAGATAATCTAATTAAATCAGATTATCTAATTTATGTCAAATGCTAAATTGAGGAGTCTTCTTATTTATAGTCATTAAGAAAAAGATCTTGGACACAGATGAACGCTGATTTTCATGATTTTTCACATTCTGCGCGAATCTCTGTGATGGTGAGTGAAGGGTCTTTTGCCAGCACTTTGAGAATACCGTGAAGGATAGTGCTGCCGCGTGCCCTGCCGAGGGCATCCTCGTAGAGGTACCGTAAGTGAAACCCCAATGTCGATCTGTCATTGACCAATTGAAGCAACAGGATTTTATCCATACTCGGGTCCCAGGTCGGACCAAGGCAACCGATTGAAATGGTTTAAGAAGTCACGGAAAAGGAACCCCAAACGGGACTTATAACGTCTTTTTTGACCCCAAAATGAGCCTTTTAAGGTTGTGAAAGGGAGACTGCACTGCCGGGATTTATATAGTCTCTGTTATAACCCTTGTTTTTGGCCCCGTGGGCTTTTGGATATCGCATAGAGCTCACATCCTGCCCTAAACCTTAGATAAGAGAATAATCTCAAATCAAGGAAAAATTGTGATAAAAAAAGAAAAGGGGGCAGAGTACCAGGCAAGCGGTGAAGCCTATCTCCCTGAGTTCTTTGGTGCCTCTCAGATGTTTTTAGGAATCCTGCCAGATATCAGGGAGTTTTTTGCAACAATTTTTTCGCAATTTATGGAAATATTCATACTATTTTTTCGTATATTTCCGACTTTTTCATACTAAAAAAGGAGGGGCGTTGAAAGTGGGTAATCCTGCACTTTTCACATTCGGCTTTGGTGTATCGCTTTATATTGCAGGCTTCATAAAGGTTAGACCATCGACGTTGGTCGCTTCAATCTACCGGAGAGAAATTCGGGGCGGTCGGCGATGTGTCGCCGTTCATATCGTCCCGATAATACTGGTATGAAAGGGGTTCACCCTCCCTGAAGATTTCCGAAGCGGCGGCATTCCCTATGAAGATGGTGTGAGTTCCAAGATCGACCTCTTTGAATACCAATGCCTCCATGGCCGAGAGGGCGTTTTCCTCAACCACGGGACAGCCTGTAATCCCACGTTTGAACCGGACTTTGGAAAGTTTGTCCACGTCCCTGCCCGACCTGAAGCCGAAAAGCTCAAAAAAGGAGATGGGCGTTGAATGGTCCAGCACGGATATTGCAAATGCCCTGCTTTTAGTAATGTACCTGTGTGTCAGGTTCTTTTTGTTTACCGTTACCGCTACCCGGATGGGATCATAGGTTACCTGGATGACCGAGTTGACGATCTGGCCGTTCAGACTGTCCTCGTCATGAGAAGACAGAACATAAAGTCCATAACTCAAGTTGCTAAATGCTTCCTGATCCAGTTCAACGCTCATGATGGAAATCCTCCATTTTATATTTTATAAAGATATTAGCCTTTTTGTGGTGTTAAATGCAAGCCTCTCATCCTCCCTAAATTCTGAAGATATCTCAGGATGGCCATTTCACAAATGCGAAATGATGATTCGTGCATTTTTTTTGCATACCTGTATTATATTTCATACATAAGAGATCAATCGCAGCTTTAAAACCCCTGTGCATACATTATATGTTTGCAATTATATCGGATACTTAAAGTCTCCATGTGCACGGGTTTATCCACCGGGCATATTTTTTGCAGAGTTTAATATGAATAACAAAGCCGAAATATTTTTGGGGGATAGGAGTGATGGATTCTGATAGATCAACGGGTGATTTAGTGACCAGGCTCCATGTTATTAACGGACCGTTGAAAGAACTTGATTTTAGTCTTGAAAAGGAAACTACACATATCGGAAGGGGATCCGGGAATGAAGTTCAAATCAAAGATCAGTCCGTTTCAAAAGGACATGCCAGGATTCTTAGGAAGGGTAAAAAATATTTTATTGAAGACTTAAACAGCTTTAATGGGACTCAAATATTGGGCAACCCTATAGAACCGGGAGTATTATTTGAATTACACGAAGGGATTCCAGTAAGTATTGGAAACGTTGCTGTCAGCCTGGGGAAAGAATACCTGGTTGATGGCATGAAATCCCGGTTTTGTATCGATCTTTCAGGGCAAACAGGGAAAGGGGGCAAGGCTTTATTATACAAAGACAGACGCATTACAAATCGGAGAAACCTTGAAGTGATATATGAGGTATCCACCATCTTGATGCAGACATTTGATATCGATGATATTTGTGAAAAAATAATGGAGACGCTCTTCACACATTTCAAAAGAATCAATAGTGGCGCTATTTTATTGATCGATGATAAGACAGGAGACCTGAAAGTAATCACATCACGATCCAGAAACAGCAGAAAACAAATCAAGTCTAAGTATAGTAGAACGATCGTAAATCGAGTTATGCGCGAGGGCAGAGCAGTGATCATGTCAGATACCAGCCGTGAAGATAAAGATAATCTTTCAGACAGCATGAAAACAATGCGGATTAAGTCTGTAATGTGTGTTCCCATTAATTGCAAATCCGGGATCAGAGGTGTTATTTACGTGCACTCCATCAATGTGGCACCCGGTTTCCGAAAAGAGGATCTTCTTCTGCTTTCTGTTTTAAGCAATCCGGCGGCACTGGCCATAGAAAATTCACTCCTTTATTCTAAACGAAAAAAGGCAGAGGAAGAGCTCATGAAAGCGAAAAGGCTCGAGTCAATCGGAATACTTGCGGGGGGAATTGCTCACGATTACAACAATCTACTAACCGGCATTGTAGGAAATATAACACTTGCACAATTATATATAGAACCCGGGAATAAGGCTTTTAATTTGCTCGTCAGTGCGGAAGAATCATCATTGAGGGCCAAGGATTTGACTCAAAAATTAATTACTTTTTCCAGGGGTGGAGTGCCGGCCAAGAATACGGTTCCAATTTCCGAATTATTGAAGAATACAATGGATCTCGCTTTGAGCGGATCTGATATAAATTGTGAATGTGCCATGCCCCATGACCTCTGGCCCGTTTACATTGATGAAGCACAGATCACACAGGCTATTCACAACCTGGCAATAAATGCAGTGGAGGCTATGCCCAAAGGCGGTACTATCAGGATTGTTCCTGTGAATGAAAATGTAGAAGAAAAAAACGCCCACTTCCTGAAAAAAGGAAGGTACGTAAAAATATCCATTAAAGATGAGGGTGTCGGCATTCCGGAAGAACATCTGGAAAAGGTCTTTGATCCCTATTTTTCAACAAAGGAGATGGGAATGCAAAAGGGTACGGGTCTTGGTCTTTCCATCTGTCATTCAATTATCAAGAAGCATAAAGGTCATATTGCCGTGGAATCGGAAGTGGGGGCCGGAACCACCTTCCACATCTTTCTTCCGGCCTCCTATCCCTGAGGCATGGTGGATGATCAGTGGGATGCTTTGATCAGGAAGCATGTGCCCTATCGGGACCTTCGACAGGGGATCTCAAGTACGGAAAAGGTGGGGTTTGCGGTCCAGGAGGAAGGGCATGGCGGTGCGGATCTCAGCTACCCTGGCCGGATCAATGTCGGCTGTTACCAGGTCCTCTTTATCACCACCATGGGCAAGGATCTCACCTGCCGGATCAATGATGGCCGAACCACCCGTAAAGATATTGCCCCCGCCTTCTCCTACCCGGTTTACCCCCACAACGAAGCACTGGCTCTCCACAGCCCGGGCCTGCAAAAGGATATCCCAGTGTGCCTGGCGCACGTCGGGCCAGGAGGCAATGATCATGATGAGGCCGCACTCATCCACCAGTGCGCGGAAAAGTTCGGGAAAGCGAAGGTCATAGCACACGAGACATGCGGCTCGAAATCCTTGAAGGTCAAAGGGCATGGGCCTTTCACCCGGTTCGTAGTGGGCATCTTCGCCCAGGATTGGGATCTGGTGGATCTTGGCATAAAGGGCAAGATCTTTTCCATGATGGTCAACGGCTAAGGACACATTTTGCGGTCCGGCTTTCTCACGTTCCAGTACAAAGCCTCCGACCACGGCAATTTCCAGTTCACGCGCCAGAGATCTAAGCAGCGTGGGTGTAGGGCCATTCAAGGGCTCGGGGGTTATGGAAGTGTCCATGGAAAACCCCGTGGAAAACATCTCGGGCAGAATCACGAGGTCCGAGCCACTCTTTTTGGCCCGTGTGGCCAGCTCACGTGCCTTTACGTGGTTGGCGGGCCTGTCATGCCAGGCAATGTCCATCTGTAATGCGGCTACTTTCATCCGATCCACCTTTTGAGTCGCCTGATTCCCTCATCCAGGGTCTCATCCTTTTTACAGAAACAGAAACGTACAAGGTCGCGGCCCTGATGGCGGTTTTGCCAGAAACAGGAACAGGGGATAGCCGCGACACCCGCCTTTTCAGGAAGCATGCGGCAAAATGCCACGTCATCATCAAACCCGAGGGATGTGATATCAACAAGGAGGTAATAGGTGCCTTCCGGGGAATAGACCTTGAATCCCAGTTCATCAAGGGCATCACAGAGCCAATCACGTCTGCGGGTATACTCGGAAAGTAGTTGCGTGTAGTAGCTGTCCGGAAAGTCGATGGCAAATGCCATGGCCTCCTGGAGACCGGACAAACCGCAAAATGTAATGAACTGGTGGCTCATGCGCACTGCGCGGGAAAGTTCCGGGGCCGCGATTACATAACCCACCTTCCATCCGGTCATGGAAAAGGTCTTGGCCGTGGAAGAAATCACAAAGGAACGGTCCTTGAGTTCGGGTACGCTGAGCAGGGTCACATGCCTGCGATCGTCATAGACCAGGTGTTCGTAGACTTCATCCCCGATGGCATAGGCGTCGTGTTTTGCGCACAGGTCCCCGATAAAGGCAAGTTCTTCCCGGGTGAAAACCTTGCAACAGGGGTTTTGAGGGTTATTTATCACGATCGCCTTGGTCTTCGGGCCGAATGCATTGGCCAATTTTTCACGGGGCAGTTCGAATTCCGGACCTTCTAATGAAACATAGCGTATACGGGCATGGGCCATGGTGGCCACGGGCGGATATGTATCGTAGGTTGGCTCTAAAAGTATGACTTCATCCCCTGTCTCGATAATGCCCAGAAGCGTGGCGCATAATCCTTCGGTGGCGCCGAATGTGAAAGTCACTTCTTTCTCAGGGTCAATCTCAACATCATAAAACCGTTTCATCTTGCGGGCAATTGCCTGGCGGAATTCCGGGATTCCCGGTGAATATGTGTACTGATTCGGACCTCGCAAAATGGCCTCTGCCGCCTTTGCCCTGATCTCTTCCGGCCCGTCAAAGTCGGGGAAACCCTGGGAAAGATTTATGGCTCCATGGGCATTTGCAAGTACACTCATCTCCGTGAAGATCGACGTACCGAACGGGCGAAGGGCCTCAACAACAACGTCCCTTCCCCCATAATCCTTGTTTGTTTGCACTGAAAAACCTCCTGAGTTAATATTGGTAAAGGGTGTTATATGGCCGCCCTTATTGAGCTATTACCCTAAAACCCTACATTTAATAAACCCTGTAGTTGCATAAACAACACGTCATAATATTGTTAAGAACCTTTATACTTCAAGGTTTCCGCACTTTTTCAAGGGTATCGCAGGACATCACTATTTGTGAATTCGAGCAAGGCCTTAAAAACTGCCGTGTTGTTTATGCAGCGTTAGGGTAAAGAGACGAAAAGCAGTATAATGAAGATGAGCGGGTTGGTCAAGATGCCAAATGCGGCCAATACCCCTTAAATTTTTGAAAGCCAAAACAGATTAGCTCACTGCTTGACACACAAACGGCTTTGTCACATACTGCGCTTACTCAAAATCCTGCTAATTACTACAATTGATGGTGTTTTGCCGATACCGAAAATCATAAAAAGAGGGGATGAATATGAATACAAAATCGAAATTTCCGGTCATGGTATTCTTGAGTTTTGTTTTCCTGCTCTTCACTTTTTTGAGGCCGTGGAGTTTTGCGCAGGAAAAGATCACTTTTAGACCTCTTTTTCCGGTTCGGCTTGATCACGAATTTCCCGAGGAGGAGGAGACGTTTGAGGAAATCAAAAATCTGATCCTTAAATATTACTACAGCGATGATATCACCCGGGAAGCGCTTTACTGGGCCGCGATTCAGGGAATGCTCCGGCAAATTTCCCCGCCGGACCACCCCGAACTCTCAAAGATATGGACGGCTGAGGAATACGGGAGGGTCCTCCAGTCTCTTAAGGGTGTCCTGGTTGCCATAGGAATGAAGAGTACGTTTGACCAACAGGAAGGGAGCCTGACGGTCACGGAAGTGTTGCCCGGTTCGCCGGCGGAGGAGTATCTGAAACCGTTAGACCGGATACTGCGGATTGATTCCCTGCCATTGAAGGGAAAATCCCTTCGATCAGTGAATAGGATTCTTGAGGGCGAAGAGGGGACAGAGGTCACGCTAACCGTGAACCGGGATATTGAGGTCTTCGATGTTACCATCAAACGACGGAAATTTGAGACCCAAGCCCTTATCATCACCCGGCTTACCGATAGCATTGCCTTGGTGGAAATCAGGAGTTTTACGGCAAATGTGTCCGGGAAACTTGAGGCTGAGCTGGAAAAATTGAAAAACGATGGATTCCGGGGTTTGATTGTAGACCTTCGTAATAATTTAGGCGGCGTTTTTTCGGAATCCTTGCGGGTTACGGAGCTATTTTTCCACGAGAAAGAGATCCTTTTGAGGACCTTGCAGCGGGAAACCGGGCTGCAGAACTACGTTTCCGGAAACAAGCATCCGTTTACATTTGATATGGCGGTCCTGGTGAATTCACAAACCGCTTCCTCTGCTGAAATTCTTGCAGGGGCGTTTCAAGATCACCAGAAAGCGGTTATTGTAGGCACTCGGACCTTTGGAAAAGCGGTTATTGAAAAAACGCATAAGCTTGAAAACGATTTTAGAGTGAAGTTTATTACTGCGGCCATGTATTCTCCAAAGGGACGGACCTGGCAAGGCAAGGGCATTACCCCGGACTTTTTGGTAGAACAGGACGAAAAAACCCTGACCGCCCTTTTGAAGATGCATCCCAAGAAACGCTTTGCCAAAGATGTGGCCATGATTACGGCCTATAAGCTCCTCACGCGCTGACCATTCCGGGCCGGATCATTGCATCTTTCCTGAAAAACGACCTTTCTCGCCGGAAGACCCGAAATGCAGTAAAAAATCAAACAGGAAAAAGATACAATATAGTGCATTTATATTGCTTTGTCCCTACTATATATGTACACTTATATTAATTACCCTTAATTTATAAAAAAATGCTTGACAAATATAATTATATATGTATGATTACCCATAACTTTACGTAAACAGATGGTTAATTCCCAAAAAAGAGAGGCAACTCGGTTGTCTATCGGGTTGCCTTTTGAGCAGATGGGTGGATGCCGGGTATGGGGGGCAAAAAAGCTTCTCGGGTGTGCGTGCATCTTTTCGCGGGGCATTTCCTAAACTTATTTGAGAGGTCTGCACCCGGAAATAACGGCATTTTGGGAAGCTTTCATATATGTGGCCCTGTTGGACTGTTAACAAGCAACCCAACCTTCAGTTCTGTTTCTGTTGGTGCTCACGAATCTCAAAATCTATAAAGACCCACCGATCGTTTTTTGATCTGTGGGTCTTTGTTTTTGTGCTTTATCCATGAGCGGTTCACATCTTTGTTCAAAAATTTAAAAAGTTGGATCATATCCAAATTAGTTGATCGATGATCCGGATTCAAGGAGTCCAGGAGTCCGGGGGTCGAGTGAAAGACTTAATAATTACGATAATATGAACGTAGCCCAACATTATATTATGTCAAGCCTCTATATATTGCCTATAGATGAAATATAAGGCCGTTGAAGTAAATAATGTCATCTTTTGAGTCTTTTTTATTTAAGAGTGCTGTGCTTAAATATCTTTTACTTACTGATAAAACGATTAAAAAAAACAAACACTTGAATCCCTGGCCCAGACCGATTAATCTTACTGG
>JAIOSR010000244.1 GCA_021107495.1 Desulfobacterales bacterium
GGCCGTGGGGAGTTTTGTAATAAAGCTCTTTGAGATCTCTATGGCCAGCGCAGGATTGAGCCTCGAAAGCGCAAAAAAAGAGGGCTTTGATGCTGTGAGTGCCTTTGTGATCCAGTTTGACCGGGCCCATTTTTATCCTGAAAAGGACCTCATGTATTTGGAATTAGTTGTGGAAAAAGGAAGCGGACGTGTCCTGGGCATTCAGGGTTTAGGAAATACCGGGGAAGGCATGATGGGCAGAATCAGCGCGGTAGCCCCTCTTCTGAAATACAAAATCACGACAGAGGATATAAGCAATCTGGAACTCCCCTATTCACCCCCGTTTTCATCGGCCATGGATATCCTGAATGCATTGGGCAACACGGCTGAAAATATCTTAGCAGGGAAAAACAGGGTTATCGAAGCGGCCGAATTCTCTGATTGGTGGGAAAAGAGACACAAAGGAGACATGCTCTGCCTGGATTGTCGGGAATGGGGAAATGCGGGCCCCTTTGTTGAAAAATACCCTGAGCACTGGAAGAGCATTCCGCAGGGCGAACTGAGAACCCGGTTGGCGGAAGTTCCCAAAGACAAGAAGCTTGTACTGATCTGCAATACGGGTGTCCGCTCCTATGAGGCCCAGATAACCCTCGATCAGATGGGTATAAAGGATAGCTATAACCTTCAGGGTGGGATGGCCGCCGTCAAAAAATGGGGGGTTGATCTGCTGGAATAGGCCTCCCGTCCCGACCCTGCCTTCGGAGGCGCAAATGGACTTCTTCGAAGCCCTTTAATGATAAAATAGTAATAATTAATTTGTATCAGGAGAACGGTTATTACTGCGAACACCCTGTTTGTCATTTCCTTGATGTATAAGTATATCGGGACTGAAGCCATTATGCCGCAGGCGCAACTGACCCATTCAGCTACCTTCAGACTATCTCCAAAAAGCAATTGCCCACACGCGATAAAAAAAGGATAAAGGGGAGGCAAAATTAGCCCGATATCGGCATAACTCCAATTTGGAATGTAGAATTGCCCATTATAGAACAAATCTCTTCCCATGGTCATGTAAGCGACAGTATCTGGAGGAAATTGCCTGGGGCTGTAGTTAAAAAACTGGGTGACTGGGTTCAATCCAATTACCAAAAGCAAGCAAAGAAAATCTGGATACCAACGCTTGAGATCAGGATTCTTGATGGTAATTCTCACCTTAAATTCCTTAGCACAGAAAATTCATCATTTCTTTCAAAGGGTTATTTCAGAAAGCTAAAATTCTTCATGTCGTCACGCGCCAGCAGTTTCGAACTACGAGGCTGCCCCAGAATGTTTATGCTTGGCCAATTTTCCATAAAAGAATTCTGAAAATGATCTGAAATATACTGTGTCAAAACCAAATGTGAACGAAAACGAAATGATAATGAAGCACGAAATGTTAGTAAAAACAACAGTATATAATTTATTATAAGTTGACGATACCCATACTCTGTGGTAATTATATGATTTTATCTTAACTGTAGATTCGGAAGCTGCTATGCATCGGGATGTGAATAGGAGTCCAATCACTCATCGGACTCGGATCTAACTTTCCTGCGCAACGTCCAAAAAGAAACTCCCAGTGCGTAGCTCGACGGACCTCCAAGAACAATGCTTGCAAGGATGTTCCCTGTACGGTTGACCAAAGGCACCAATAAGGCAGTTTCATAGGGAACACCCGACTGGGTAAGAAGCAGAATAATAGTCCCGTCGTAGGCCCCTAACCCCATTGGAATCATGGATATGAATCCGGCGAATATACTGATCATTGTAATAATGGCAAGTTGGAATAAATCAAGCTTCGTGTTTAGAGCCGCGAGGATAAAGCTATGGCGGCAGACGTAACCTGCAATATCAAAAAGTAAGCATATGATTGCCGAAAAAACCACTTTATGGGTTAGCAGCCTCATATTGTCATGCAACATATTCAAAATATTCTGTAACTTGTGCCGAAGCAGGTAAGCGAGAAGCAAAAAAACCGGTATTATCAACAGAAACAAAAGGACATATTGCGGGAAATCAATGCCGTAGGCCGGCAGGAAAATGAGGGCCGGGAGTCCCCACAACGAATAGTTCAATAGACCATCTAAAGCCATGAAGGTTGTAACATTTAACAATGTTACCTTTAGTTGCGAGGTCAAGAGATACATTCTCACCGGCAGACCGAGTTTGGCGGGGAAGATATAAGTGACAAGTGCAGTCACAGAAAAGATGCATAACAGCTTTTTGTATGGTGCCCGGTCTGGTCCTAACGGATTTCCCAAGTAAAAATACCAACGCACAGGTTCCACAAAAAAATGAAAAAGTGTAAAGAGGAAAGCAAGCCCGAGAGACGATAGTCTCATTTTGCGCAATAAGACCATGACATCGCTGCGAAAACCGGGAATCATGTAGGCTTGGGCACCGATGAGAAGAACAGCAAAAACAAAGATCCAAATAAGCTTATTATTAATGAATCGGCTTTTCATGTAGGCCCTTAAAGGTTTTTTAGCTCAGAGATCCATTTACCATGGAAAATTTGGAATCCAAACGCTACAAGGAATTTTACAGCCTTGAATCCCGACATTACCACGCCCTGCGCTATGAGACTCTCTACGGGCGTCTTTTTCAAAGCTTGCATCACTATGTCCTTCGCGAAGTGCTTGACCCCTTGACACGCCAGGCCAAGGTTTTGGAAGTGGCCTGCGGCACCGGCCATATAACAAAGCTCTTTGTCGACATGGGATTCCGGCCCGTGGCCTGCGATTTAACCCCGCAAATGATGCACCAGGCCCGCGCTCGTTGTCAAGGGCTTAGCCTTTTTTTGGAGACGGATGCCTTTCAATTGCCTTTTCCAAACGGAATTTTCGACGCCCTAATCTCCACCCGCTTTCTCCATTTGTTCCCTCATGAACAGCAACAGCTTCTATTCGTTGAGATGCTGCGTGTGCTAAGGCCGGGAGGATTGTTAGTTGTTGATTTCGACAATTTTTTCAGTCGCTGGCTTCTTGCGGTACCTTTCCTGATTTACAATTTGATTCGTTATCATCGTGTCGCCCCCGATAGCATATATAACCGGATAAAAGCAACCGAAAAAACATTGAACAAATTGGGGGTTAACGAGACTTTATGTTACGGCATAGGTGGGACCCATTTAGTAGTGCCTTGCTGGTTTTCCCAAAATCTTGCTTTTTTCTTGGGGCTCAAACATCAACGTAAACCTCTTAGATGCCTGGCGGAGCAATTTATCATTTGTGGTAGAAAAGGCCCATGAAAATTTTATTGGTGGCACCTGAGATATGTAGCCCTTGGACAGAGGGCCGGAAGAGATTTGTGCGTGACCTTGGCTTTGCGTTAAGCAAGGAACATGATGTCATGCTCCTATGTACCAAGGCAAAGGGCCAGACAACGGATTTCCCGGTACCTTACAAATCAGCGGAGCGTGGATGGGGTCCGTCTCATCTCATTTTCCTGCACAAGGCCATTGGGCCGATCATAAAAAATTTCAAGCCGCATCTTGTCTGTCATTTTCCTTATGCCACATTTCAACATATATATAAACCGGCCAACACCTGGACCATGTGGAATGTTGACAGATTATGCAGAAGACATTCGGTGCCTTGTTTTACTATAATGTATTCCATCAGCAAAGAAGCCACACCGGAAATGCTTAAACCATGGGTAAGCCACCTAGTGTTGAATCAATTTTCTTCTGGATATGAGAAAAAGGTGCGTTTGGGCATCTGTTTTGACAACAAAATGCCGATTTTAGAGCACCGCAAGGACATACCAAGGCATCCAAAACTGCTATTTATGGCTGGCATGTGGCAACAGACCCGCAAACGATTAAAGTATGTCATTGAACGTCGTGGCCTATCTACTTTACTAAGAGCAGGTAAAAAATTGACTGGAACAGGAACTCAGCTTATTGTTGCGGTCCCGCTCCTGAAAAATCCCAAATTAAGGAATCTGCTCTTGTGTGATCCCAATAATACCTGGCCGAGAGAATGCATCAAATTGACCGGAGAAGTAACTGTGCCGGATATTTTTAAAAGAGTTGACCTCTTTATTTTTCCCTATGCACGTGAAGAAAGCGTATTCATTCCAACGTCCGTCATAGAGTCTATGGCATGGGGAACACCTGTTGTTTTATCAGACCATGCCTTTTTGAGTAATTTAAGACAAGGTGGAAAAACCGCCTTAAGCTTTCCTCCTGGTGATTCGAATAAGCTGACGAGTATTATTGCTGACTTATTAAATGATACGGACAAATACAATACTCTCAGAGAGAACGGCATTCGCTATGTACGTGAGGAAATGAGCATAGAAGAATCGTGCAAAGATTTATTATCCCTTTATAAGCACCTGCTTTAAAAGACGTCCAGATACTCTTGACTCAGACATGATAAAACTTACCTCATGAAAGTTGGATCAACCCCATTTATCTGCGTCTCATTCATCCACCAAGTATGCGACAAGGCGATTATGAGGCCAAAAGGACCTTCTCAACATCTTTCTAAGCCTGGCGAATATGCTCACAAATACGTTCGATATCCTCATTAGGAAGAGTATCATAAAGCGGTAAGCAAAGAATCGAACGGGCTACCCGTTCAGATACAGGTAATGAGTCTTGTGGTGCGAAAATGGGTACAGTGTTCAGGGAAGGGTAGAAGTATCTACGGGTATATATATTACCATCAATCAAACGGTCCATTGCGCGTAACAAAAGCTCTTCGCTGTCAAAAAGAATCGGCATATAGCTATAGTTATACTCTTCCGCATCATATTTTTGAAATGTTATAAACTGCACCTCTGATAAGAGGTTTTGATAAAGCTCATATTTCTCCCGCCGGTTTCGTCTGACACGATCCAGCCACTTCAAATTGGCCAAACCAAGTCCGGCACTAACCTCCGTCATTTTGGCGTTCATGCCGGCATCTACGATATCTTTTCGTTCGTCAAATCCGAAAAACCGCATGCGTCGTATTCGTTCGGCCAGAAAGTCGTTATCGGTAACGCATGCGCCCCCTTCCGCCGTATTAAAAAGTTTAGTCGCGTGGAAGCTCATTGCAGAAATATCCCCATACTGCAATATCGACTTCCTGTCGACCTCAACTGCGATGGCATGGGCAGCATCATAGATTACTTTCAGACCATGTTTAGCGGCAATAGTTTGGATCAGGTCAACATCACAGGGAGCGCTGAAAACGTGAACAGGCAGAATAGCTGAAGTCTCATCTGTGATTTTTTCTTCAATCTTTTCTGGGTCGATATTCCAGGTATCAGGGTCTATATCAACAAAAACAGGTCGACAACGTTCCCAGGCGATAATATTGGCCGTCGCAATAAAAGTGAAAGGGGTTGTTATTACCTCACCCGTTATATCTGTGGCACGAATAGCCAACTGAAGGGCACAGGTTCCGTTAGAGACACACACTACGTGCTTAACTTTGAGATAAGTGCTTAACTCCTTTTCAAGCCTCTGAACCATGGGACCATGGTGGGTCATTACACCTGTTTCCCAGATAGTGTTTAGATAGGTCACATATTGCTCAAGCGGAGCAAGTGACGGTTTGGTTACATAAATAGAGGGACTCGTCATACATTTTCCTTTCTAATGGCATCCAGGAGCTTAGCCTGGGAAATTAGGGAATCCCAGTGCACTTGGAAATCCTCTCCGTTTATCACCGTCCTTGCAAAAAAGCGGCACATGTTTACGTAGTGATTATCGGCGGCAAGTGTAAACTCCTGTTTCAGGTCTTGATGCTCCAGGCGTATCGTGGGCCTAAACCCTGGTGCGGCAGTGAAGGCCCGCTCAACCACAAGCTTACCTTTCGTGCCAAGAAATTCGTAGTTACACTGGTAGTAATAGTTAAACCCAAAAGAAACCTGGGCCACCTGTTCCATTTTGTTTGTCAACATGGCATCGCCATAAATATCCACACCGAGGTCATCATCGTACTTCAATTTCGCTCCCAGTACCCTCAGGTCGGAGCCCAGGAAAAGTTGGGAAGCTTTGACCACATAAGCGCCTGCATCAAGAAGGGCCCCGCCCCCTAAGTGCCTATCATAACGAAAATTGTTCCCAGGCAAGGGTGGAAAACCAAAAGTACACCGAAGCAGGTGAATGTCACCTAACTCACCCCTTGCAATCAGATCGTTCACCCACGCGTGCTGTAAATGATGTGGGAACAAAAAATTTTCCAGTACCAACATTTTTTTTTCACGGGCTAGGTCAACCATGGCGCGAGCTGATCGAATATTTTCGGCAAAAGACTTCTCGACCAGGATATGCTTTCCAGCCTCCAGCGTCTTGATCACCCATTCTTCATGCAGACCTGTGGGCAGAGGCATGTAAATTGCGTCGATAGAGTCGCAACCAAGAAGTTTTTCATAACCTACAAAAGCATCGCATTTGAAGCGTTCGGCAAATTTTCGCGCCTTTTCTTCGGTACGACTGGCTATTGCGACCGGACAAACATCTTCGCATTCCATCATTGCGGGAAGCATTGCGCGCCACGCGATATCGGCACAACCCATTACACCAATTCGCAATTTGTTCATTCTGACACAATCCTCTACAGCGATATATTCTACAGAAAGCCAAAACAGGACAACAAACAGCGGCCTTCAACATTGAAAAAATTATTGTATCTGATAAAATTTTTGATTTGGCCCATCGTCATCCAGATGTAGTTATCAGGGACTTTTAGAGGGAAATCATCCCCCAGTTCAATCAGCATATTCTTATTCTCTTCCTGAAAGAAACGCCCCCCTTCCTCAGATTGAAAGGTTGAAAAATGAACTCGCTCAGGTGGGACGTTTGAAACGTATTCCAGGAATGGGGGAAGGTTTTCGGACTTTTCATCTTTATAATTCCCCGTAACACACTGAACCGTCGGTGCCATTTCGACCACGTCGAAATTGCCTGCTTCGACTTTTGCCTGTACAAGAAAGTGCAAAACGCCACTAATATTCCGCACTAAATAGGCTACAATCCCGTCCTCCTGAGGCTTCACCAATGGTTGCGTCCAGTTCAGCACTTCTCGATTATCAGTCTGAACCGCCACAGCGATGACTGTGAAATATTTCCCTTTATCATGGTGAATCTGGTAATCGGTTTTGTGCCAGTTTTTCACGAACTTGAGGGGTATACACTCCGCATTCAATTCATAACGGACTTTGAGCTCTGTAAACCAACTAATAATCGTATCCGAATCGTAGACGCCCTCATTCGTGGCTAAGGCAGAGTTAAAAAGCTTCAGTTGGAATTCATCAAAATCACAATTGACGGCACTTGCATCCACAGTACCCATATTTTTAACGGTAGGGAGTAAATCTGACACTCCCATGCCTTGCAGCTCGGGTGCCGCAAATTGAATACAGGACAAAACAGTCCTGGAATCCATGTTAATAATGTGATCATATTGGATCAACTTGTATATCTGACCTAATGTGAGCCAGCAATAGTCGTCCAGGACCTGCACCTCCTTAGAAGTTTCTATGATGATGTTCCTGTTCCGTTTTCTCAGGAAACGGGCTCCCTGCTCCGATTGAAGTGAATCAACAAGTATGGTTGAGTCGGACTTGTCCAAAAAATACTCTAAGTATGGCGGTGTTCCTCCTCTGTGGACGCGGGTATAATTGCTGCGGGTGGCCTGTAACGTTGGTGCAAGTTGCACCAAATGGATGTTGCCCGGCTCCATCTTGGCCTGCATGAGGAAATAAAGAATACCATCAAACTTCTTGGCGAGTATTCCCAATATGCCTATTTCCGGCTGGTTCATAATGGGCTGCGACCATTGGGATACCCTTCCTACATTGGTCTCTACCCAGATCCCTTCAATGGAAAAGAACTTTCCGGTTGAGTGAATGAGATTTCCTGTTGATGGCTCAAAAGACCATTCTTCTAAATCTTTAAATGGAATCTGCTCAATGCGGAACTTATGGGTCTGCCGGCGGGATAAAAACCAGTCCATAAAATTCTCAGTCTTCATGAACGGATTATGTTCTGTAAGCGCCGATACCAAAAAATTCAATTCTTTAGAATTCATTTTCACATCCCTAATTGTTCAAATGACATCATGTCGTACCATTCAAATGAGGGTGCCTTTTTTTAGTCGGCTTGATTATCTTTATGTGAGAAGGTTAAAATACTCAGTAAGCACATCCCTTATCTTGTTGAAGTTTGGTCCCGGGCAAATAAAATTAGTGATCACTGCCTTCCTTTATCAATCTGTTATGCCAAGATAAACTGGAAGAAAACTTATCCGTTAAATACTTTTGCCATTTCTTTAGTTCGGCATTTGTAAAATGCTTTGTATTCCAGTAAGGATTTGAATATTCGTCGGCAAAGGTCCAATCATAACTCTTCATCGTCGACGGTTCATAAAAGTCACAACCGGGATATGGACATAGGATGGTAATTCCAAAGATGTCAGGCTGAATTTCATCTACCAGTTTTTCTGTCAACCTGATGTCTTCAACTGTTTCATTGGGCATTCCTAAGAGAAAATAACTTCTTCTCTCAATTCCTATCTCCCTACACCATTGAAACACTTTTTTGATTTTTTCGACAACAACGCCTTTCCTTATGTCATTTAGAATTTTCTGACTACCGCTTTCACAGCCCACATTGATCTGAATGCACCCGGCCGCCTTCATGGCCTTGAGCATTTCCTTGTTCGCAAAAGCGGCATGCACATTCGCTTCCCATGCCAAGTCAACTTTCTGTCGAATTTTCTCTTCACAAAAAGCAATCACCTTTTCCGTAGAAGTATTCCACGTGGCATCTGCAAACTTGAAATAATCCAACGAATATTTACGAGCAAGCCACCTGATCTCCTCAAGGAGGTGTTTGGGGTCTCGTACACGCAGAGGGTTGGTCTTTGGATCGAAAACACCTGTAACCTTCCTCTCAGCACAAAATGCGCAACGGAACGGACAGACCCTAACGCTTTGTAAACTTGTGATCCTCTTGCCTATCAGCTCTTGGCACAAGTCCACAGTTCTATCATTTTTGATCAGATCTCTATCGGGGAAAATATCTTCAAACTCAGCAAATTTGTCTCCGTAGATAATGGGTGAGGTATCACCGGCAAGTATCTTAAGAAAACCTTCTTCGCCTTCCCCAACGATCACCTGATCAACAGCCTCTTCCTCCAGGCAGTCATTTGGTACTGCCGTAGGGTGAAACCCGCCAAAAACGGTTCTCACCTCAGGGTTGATCGCCTTTATTGCGTTTGTGAGTTTTACGGCTGGCCTAAAAACCGGCGAAGTACAAGAAAAAGCCACAATATCAGAAGTCTTTCCATCCTCTATGATAGTACTATCGCTATCAAAGTAGCCTTGATAAAAACTCATCCTCAGTTTTCCTGGGAACTTCTTCTTTGCATAAGCTCCGATATAGGCCAAGCCCAATGCCTCCCAGATATTGAAGTAATAGGGTTGAACAAAAGTAATTTTCATTTTATTTCTTCCTTCATGACAAAAAGTTATCCTAAAAGCTTTTATAATTCTTTGAATTTAAAGAATCAACATTTTTTCTCTAAATTTGCTTTTGCCAAAATACACCTTTATCTCAAAATCACCTATCAACCACTGGCTTTTATTTTGCAATAGATAGAAAAAAGCCATGTGTGCTTCTCGTTTTCAAATACAAATCAGTCGAGTCGTGCTGCCATAGATAATAGGAAGGCACTGACCAATCAATATCGCGCTTGCATTGTCAAATTGTATATGCTAATCACTCTTTTATTTGTTCGCAGAGATTTGTTATAATCATAAAAATATATCGTCCGTATAATAAGGAAGACGCTTTTAAGTCAAGATCACGGCATTACCTCTGCAATTCTTTCTAATTCTCTACTGAGCAACAGCTGGCCAATATCTAAGATATTATGCAAAACAGAAAACGGATACTCTTAATAACAAGTTCCTATCCTGCCTTCACAAAAGACACCCGAGCTTCGGCCGGTATGTTTGTTAAAGACTTTGCCCATGAATTGGCGAAAAAAACCAAATTAGTTGTCCTTACTCAGCATACTGGTCGAGGCCCGGTAATACTTCATGAATCCAATTTTCAAGTGATCCGGTTTCAATGGTCGGGCAGAGATAAAGCCCTTTCAACATTCCGGTTTCCAAGAGATCTTTTTTTAATGTCATCGGTAATTATTCGGGGGTTTTTTGCTTCTCTAAAAATCGCAAAAGGGCATAAGTTTCATCATACTCTCGCACTTTGGGCAATTCCTTCCGGCTTATGGGCTCTCTTTCTTAAATGGATCTATAGTATCCCGTATACGGTCTGGTGCCTTGGAGCTGATATCTGGGACTATAAAAAAAATCCCATCACAAGATGGTTGCTCCGTTTGATTCTCAGGCAAGCGCAAAGTATCTATGCGGACGGACATAAGTTGAAGGAGGATGTCCGGTCGCTTTGCGGAAAAAAGTGTGATTATTTGGCATCATCACGCCGGCTCCCTAATCACGTGTCTGTGAAGGCAGATATACGGCAAGACAAAAAAAATTATTTATTTATAGGTCGATATCATCCTAACAAGGGGCCGGATATATTGCTTCAAGCCATTGCAAGACTAAATCCTTTAATCCGAGAAAAAGCGCACTTCCATCTTTTCGGCGGTGGCGCACTTCGACCAATTTTAGAAGAATTCATAAGCTCACAATATCTTTCCGATGTTGTCACATTGCATGGTTACATTGATGAAGAATTAGCCACTGCTTATTTGAGAGCATGCGATGCAGTGATTATCCCTTCTCGAAAAGATACAATATCCCTTGTTGTTTCAGACGCTTTACAAACCGGAACCCCTATCATAGCTTCCGATGCAGGAGATATGGGATATTTCCTGAAAAAATATAACGCCGGCACGGTTGTACCTTCTAATTGTCCGGAAGAACTGGCCAAAGCCATTGAGTCTAATGTTCCTAAAAAAAGGAAAATTTCAGCAGGGCAAGCCGACCTGATGAAACTTCTGGATATTTCAAAAAGCGCTGGACGATTCTTTTCAGATCAACTCTGATTTCCTTGCTAAGCAAGGCCTTACTTCTCTTCCACATTACAAACACATCTGAGTCTTAAAACTTTTTACCCATGAGATCAAAGGTCTCTTAATTGGTCAGGGTGCCACTTTATATAGAGTGACAAACAAAGTCAGAGCCTTCCGTGGATAGGAAGAAAAAAGGTCATAGAAAGATATCTAAAACAACTTATCGCCCTCGCTTCTTTCAAATCTCATAAGACAAATCTGTTCAGAGATAAGACCCATCATAAAAACAATAATAGAGGTGGTAAAAAGGAGCGCACTCATATTGGTAAAGCGATCCCACATAAAAAAAGTGTATAGGTAGTAGGATAATCCTAAAACAAACATAAAAAAACTTACAGGAAGAAATATCCTCAACGGAGAATAAAGGGCACATATTTTGGTAATAATCATAAAAAATTTCAATCCATCCCTGAATATCTTGATTTTGCTTTTCCCCATATTTCGTTTGCGCGTATTGATAGGGATATATTTCAGACTTTTCCCACTCCTTAAAACACCTAGCGTTAATGTAGTGGGGTAAGAGTATGTATTGGGAAGAAGGTATAAAAGGTTATGAGCAATCTCAGATTTTATTGCCCGAAAGCCTGAGGTAAGGTCCTGAACAGAGAATTTTGCAACGTATGAGGCCAACCAATTAAATATCCTGTTGCCCACTGCCCGACCCCATGAGGCTTGGTGTCCTTTTGGCCTCGCACCAACGACCATGTCGTTATCTGGAAATTCTTCAATAAATTTCTTAATTTCCTCTGGCTCATGCTGACCATCCCCATCCATGAACACCAGGATATCACCCGACGCTATCCTTATACCACTTTTTATAGCCGCGCCATTGCCGATATTATTGGGATGAGTGTATACAATAGCTCCTGCATCTTTCGCGACCTGGCCCGTATCATCTGTTGAACCGTCATTAATAACGATTATCTCGAAATCAGGATAAAGGCTTCTGGTTTTTCCTACAATATCGCCAATCGTCTGAGCTTCATTGTAGACTGGGATAATTATTGAAACTTCCGTTTTATCCATTTTTTGCAATAAAGCTCCTCAAAATATAGTATAAAAAATGCTTATACAAATGCTATTTTAATTCTATATGTCAATATGGTCACAAAGTTTTTAAGAATAATCCCCTCAAAGTCACATTTTTTATCAGGATCTACATCTTTATAGTATTCAAGAAAAAAATTTTGGACGCAGATAGAGGCTGATGTTCAGGATTTTTTATCTGCGGCTATCCGAATAAATCTGTGTGCCCAAAAAAACTATCTTTATTTCTTATCTTAAGGGCGTTGACTTCTTCCATGATTCACTCTCCTTCTATCTCATCTTATATCTTAGAGTAAATCGATTTAGTGCACATGTCAAATGTATATGGGTGTATACACATCAGGAGTTATGAGGAAATATAATTAATCTGGGATACCCCATATCCCCACTTAAAAAATAGCATTCTACAGTATCTTAGCATAAATTGATTTAATATATATAGCTTTTTATCATTAAAAATATCCTTTTTCCATTTGTCAAAAAGGTCATAACGGATGAGCAAATGGTTAATTCCCATGTTTTTTAGTTCAGACAAGATTTGCTCAGGGGAATCCGATCTCTTCACAATCTTATAAAGTGAACCATTGTCTAATTGGTACTCTTTGTCACAATAGTATCCCCGTTTACCTATGAAAACGAATAATATTTTGGCATCGTGGGGAAGATTTCTGTTAATGTATCTCATGACAGGGTATTCAAACCGGTATTTGTCAATATACTCATCACGAGAAACACTACCGTTCAAGAATCCAAATGGGTCAACCTCCTTGAATTGCCCGTAAATATATAGGCCATTGATCCCAAGGGCAACAGCCACTAATCCAAAAACAAGAGCCGTGGCTACCCGCCTCCAATTCTGAGAATGAATTTCCCCCACCTTCTGGAACATCTGCCTGATCCCGAAGACAGACAGAATCACCAGAGGGGGAATGATGGGCGAGATATACCGCACCCTCACGACCTGGCTGAAAAAGGCGAAACCCAAAAAAAGGACAGAAAACGCCAAGAGTATCATTTTTTCATTCCTGATGGAGGCAGGGCCCTCCCGTACTCTGAAAAAGGCAAGGAACGGCAGGAATAGAAGGAAAGGATTTAGCTTTCCGTCAAAATATTGAGGGTTTCCATCCTTGCCTTGAAAAAAGATACGGGCCGGCAAGAGCATTAGCTGCCACCACTTTTCATTATAAATAATGCTCCTATAGGTAAAAAGACCATGACTCTGCTTCTTAATGCCGTCCTGGGCAATGGCCTTTGTTGTCAGCTCTTTGGGAGGGTTAAACCAATTATCATAAAGTGGATAAATTGGGTTGTTTTTCCATTTGTAATTCCTTATCATCCAAGGTGAAAAAATCAGGAGGGCAATGAAGAAGAAAACTAAGCCCTGTCCGGCAGACCTGAAAAAATCGGGGCTTCTGCCCTGGTTGTATCTTGAGTGCAAAAAGGGCACAAAAAGGGTTAACAGGAAAAAAGTAACCAGGCCATTGTATTTTGTCCCCATTGCCAGACCGCAGAGCACAGCGGAAAAAACAAGGGTTCTCATACGAAAACCATTTTTCATCCAACTTAAAAGTAAAAAAAGGGATGCGGTCGAAAAAAATATAAGACCAAGATCAACATAAACGGTGATGGAAAGCTTTACTATGATAGGGATTGAAAAGAAAAAAAGCGCTCCAATCAGGCCATATATGGTGCTGATGCGGCGCTTCAAATAGTCGAAAATGAGCCATCCCGTGAGCAGAGCGAAAAAGAAGTGGATAAATTTAGGGATGATGTCGTTCCCGTAATGAAGGGGAATTAAATACAAAAGATCCAGGTTCATGGGGTTATATGAAAACGGCATGAATGGAATCTCATACATACCTCCATTATCGAGATACAGCTTGGGGACGGCCAAGTGATGAACAAGGGCATCTTTACTTACTGGAGGGACAATAGACAAAATAACAATAGAGACAAATAAAACCGCCAAAATGCCCAGCAGGAAAATTTTCATGAAAGATATGTCAGTTTTTTCAGCCATTTCTCGAAAAAAAATAAAAAATTATGGCTACATATTCATAGCCATCGCCTCGAGTCTTCTCTTTTTTTACCCTCTAATCTTATCAAATAAGACATTTTTTTTCAGGGATATCCACAGATGGTTTTACCCCATGAAATATTTTCTGGCAAGCTCCCTGAAAGCCGGATCGATCCCTTTCTGGTGTCCCAACTACTTCTGCGGATCACCATTTATGAGTGACCTTCAATCCGGCGTATTTTACCCCATCTCTCTTGTTTTTGTTCTTTTTCCATTTTCCTGGTCTTTCAATATCTATATCATCCTACATTTTTTTTTAGGTTTCTGTTTCTTCTACCATTTTATTAAAGGTATCGGCCTGTCCAAGGGATCTGCCCTGATAACCAGCATCTCATACTGCTACGGCGGTTACGCTATTGCATCGGTTAGTACGTTAAATAACTTATCCACTATGATCTGGCTACCGGCAATACTATGGTCATTTCAGAAAGCTGCGACAAAAGGCCATAAATCCGGATACTTTTTTACTGTGCTTTTCCTCTGTATGTCCATTTTGGGAGGCGAACCGCAGCTTTTTATCCTGACCGCCGGGCTTGTTTTTTTCTATGGCTTAACTTCTGTTGCCGATGAAACTCATGGCATTAGCTCACGCATAAAAAACACGGCCATCATCCTAATCGTAATCACATCGTCAGTATTGCTCACGATGGTCCAGCTTGGACCCGCATACATGGACTATCAGCTCTCCGCTCGTTTGGGCGGCATCGCTTATGAGGAAGCAACCGAATTTTCGTTAAATCTTCAAATGCTAAAACATCTTGTTCTTCCTCTACACTTTAGTCTCACCTTTACCACAGACCCTGCCGCATTAAACAACTTTTTTCCAGGAAAAGGCCAAATGCCCTGGCTTTTGACCATATATCCGGGCTTCATGATCGTTCCAATGGCCATTTTCGGTCTGTTTTTTGGTTTTTCTAAAAGGATATTGTTCTGGCTTGTCACTTTTTTCATCACCCTTGCTCTGGCTTTGGGTCATAACACGCCCGCCTATTACATCTTTTTCAAAATTTTCCCCTTTTTTCGCTTTCCAGAGAAATTCATGTTTTTGGCAGGCTTCAGCCTGCTGGTAATGGCAGCTTACGGTTTTGATCGGATTTTCTGCCTTTTCAGGCAAAAATCAGTGAGACCCGGGCTTCTCCTTTTTTTCATGGCCCTAACCGTTTTCGCTGATCTGTACGTGACCCACAAAAACCTTAATCCTTTATGTGAATCAGCGTTTTTGAAGTCCTACCATCCGGGTCTTCAACCCGTTTTGGATGATCCTGAACCCTTCAGAATCTATGTGGACAATGAAAGGACTTCCCCTGATTTTTACCAAAATACGATCTTTAACCACCACATAACATGGCAAAAGCTGTTAATGCCAAACCTTGGGATTCTACATAACCTTAACCATGTGGGAGGAACCTCGGGCCTTGAATTGCGGTATCAATACCTCATAACAGAAATGCTTTTAAAACCCTGGCCCGAAAAGGTCCGTTTTCTCAGATTGGCCAATGTCAAATATATCATTTCCTTAAAGCCGCTGGACAAAAATCCCGACTTAAAAGGGCAAATAGAAAAAATAAATGCCATTGTCTATAAAATCAGGGGCTATTTGCCAAGGGCCTGGATAGTGGGACAGCTTCATCCTATCCGAAAAGGCACAATGGATGAATTGATTGACGGCTCTTTCAACCCTGAATATTCGGCGATTGCAAAAGGGAAAATCGCTGACCGGTACAATAAACCGTTTTTTAAAAAAATCGACGACATCAGATATGAAAACGATGGCAGGATTAACATTGAGCTTAATGCTGATGAACCGGGGGTATTGGTGATTTCAGAATCGTCTTATCCCGGCTGGCAGGTATTTGTAGACAGACAAAAAAAGGAATGTCTATGGTTGAACTTGCTCTTTCAAGGGGTAGAAATAGAAAAAGGTAAACATGAAATTTGTTTCCTATATCGTCCGAGACATTTTAATCTATTTCTCTCTATTTCCCTGATTTCTTCGGTCTTATTCTCTTTTATCTGGTTATTTTGCTTGTCATTTGGTAAAAATAGACATTAAGCCCGTTCCAACCCTCCCATTGAAGGAAGAGGGAATTCTGGTATCGTGTCGTAAGATATGGAATTTTTGCTTAACAATTTGCTGACCTACTGAGTTCCCTGCCCATGCCTGTCCTAAAGCCATCTCACATCCATACTCTGTGGTCAAAAGCAGCCACATTTGTTGTGCTTTTAGCCCTTACATTCATTCCCGTAGCGCTTACGCTGCCGGACTACGGCGTGACCTTTGATGAACCCATTTACATGGAGGCAGCATGGAATGTGCAAAAATGGCTTTCCATTGAACCTTCGATCCTCTTTGACCGGGAAGGAATCGACTGCTACTGGAAAACGGACCCCCTTAGAAATGTTCACCCCTCCGGCCTGAAATGGCTTTACTTATGCGCTCAAAAATCGATTTTCTGGGAAAAAAATCCTTATATACAGAACCGTGTGCTGAACGTGTTTATCCTGGCTGTTTCTCTGCTTGTTTTTTTACTCTGGTGGGGTGAGGGCTCGTTTTGGAGAGGCACACTATTCATTCTCCTGCTTCTTACTATCCCACGGTTCTTTGCCCATACCCATTTTGCCGCCACTGATATCCCCATAACATCATTCCTTTTGCTATTCATCGTGTGTATCGAAAAAACCTTTTCCGGTAAAAGGTTTTGGCTGACAGGTATTTTGTTCGGTATATTAGCAAGTATCAAAATTACATCCTTACTTGTTGTCTTACCAGCGCTGCTGGCATTTGTTGTGTGGTACAGGCATGAATGGAAGACAGTGTTGTCGCGCATTATATTAATTTGTCTGGTAGGCATGTTGGTGTTTTACGCCCTTAATCCGGATTGGTGGTTTTCACCGTTATCAAGATGCAGGGAGTTCCTCGCCCAGACCCTAACCCGACGGACCTGGACCCCTTTCACCACGTATTTCGGAGGACATTTTTACACCTTTAGAGGCCCTTTTTACTATCCTTTCACCATGTTCCTCATTACAACGCCTTTACTTCATATTTTTCTCCTTTTTTCAGGGCTTGGATTTTTTCTTTTTGAAAGACCTTGCAGGACCAACCGCAAAATGATCCTTTTGATAATCTGTCTTTTAACCCCGTTTATAGTATTGGCCCTCCCTGCGAGTCCCACAAATGATGGCGTGCGGTATCTGTTGCCGGCCTTTCCCTTTGCCGCATGTTTCATGATGCTTGGTCTTGAAAAGATATGGAATTTTGTGAGAAAAGGATATCCCGCCTCCCCCCTAAGGATGGCAGCAAGGTTGATCATCGCAGCGGGAGCGTTGATCCTCTTTGCAGGGGACATTTATAATCCGGCCAGGTATCCCCCGTTCGAACTCTCTTACTATAACAAAATAGTCGGAAACCTTTCAGGCGCTCACCGGCGAGGCTACGAAACTACCTACTGGTTGGAAATATTGAATGATCCGGTACTTGTTCGGTTGAACGAAGTCTGTGCCGGGTCCCTTGTTTACTTCCCCCTGTCTCCCACGGACCTTTTCTTTAAACATATGCTGGATAAGAAAAAAATAAATTTCGTCCAAACACATACGCCTGAAAAGGCGGAATTCATGCTCATTATTGGACGGCCCTTCGTCAGGTTCTGGGAGGCCAAAACATGGCCTATTTACAGACAAATGGGAAAAACACCCAAAGCCGTCTGGGGGATTTCACTTGATTCTGTCCCGCTGCTTCGGCTATACCAGATCCAAAGAGGTAAAAAATAAGAGAAGTCTAATCTATCTGAAATTCTGAAACCCCACCACATGCCCTCGTGCCATGCAATATTAAGCGGGTGGCATGCCGCGCACGCGAGGTGGGCTGGTAATTAGGAAAAGTATTCCCGTGGACCGTAAACACCTCAGCGAATTGATTGAAATTGAACGGAGTTACTGGTGGCATATTGCAAAAAGGATGATAGTGACGGAGATTCTCAAGCGATACTTTCCCCCTCCGGCCAGGTTGATTGAGGGAGGCTTTGGGGCAGGTTGGAATCTGTTAGCCTTTAAGAAACTTGGATATCAGATCACCGGTTTTGATATTATGCCTGAGTCGGTTGAAACCAGCAAAAATCATGGCCTGAGCAATGTTGCAGTTCATGATCTCCAGAAGCCCTGGCCCGTTGAAAAAGGTAGCACAAGAGTTGTAGTCATGCTTGATGTCCTTGAGCACACATCCGATCCTTCTCGGGTATTGAAAAATGCAGCATTGGCCCTCGATGATAGGGGGGGAATAGTGCTCACAGTGCCTGCTATCCCATGTCTTATGGGTCCATGGGACATCGCGCTTGGTCACCATTTTCGATATTCAATCAGGCTTCTCAGGAGACAAGCAGATGATTCCGGACTGCGGGTTTTATGGGTTTCCTACTGGAATGCCTTCAGTTTGCCGGCAGCTTTCTTTGTTCGCGGCATAGAAAAATTGTTCCAGTGCAGACATTCCGAAAGGTTCCCGCGAGTTTTACCGGGAACAAATGCATTCTTGATCTGGTGTGCCACCATAGAACGGTTATTAATTCGAAAGATGCCCATTCCATATGGACTATCTCTGGTTGGAGTTCTGGTAAAATGACTGAAAAACCTAAAGCAATAGGTACACTCGAAGCAAAAGCGCTTATTTCCGTTATTATTCCGGTCTATAATGAAGCGCAAATACTCAGACAGTTAACCCAGAGCGTTATCCAGGCCATCAAGGCATGCGGGTATCAGCACGAGATTGTTTTTGTGAATGATGGCTCTAAAGACGATAGCGCTGAAATCCTGGACAACATTGCAAACACAGATCCATGCGTGCGGGTCCTGCATTTGTCGCGCAACTTCGGCCATCAGGCCGCTCTACAGGCAGGATTTACGTATGCCAGAGGAGACGCCATAATAGTTATGGACGCCGATCTACAGGATGATCCAGGACAAATCCCTCATTTTATGGAGAAATGGCGGGAAGGCTATGATGTGGTATTCGCCATAAGGGTCGCAAGAAAGGAAAACCTGATCAAACGCTTCCTGTTCTCCGCCTTTTACCGGATTCTCAACATAATCTCCCATATTTCCATCCCTGTGGATGCGGGAAATTTCGGTTTGGTGACCAGACAGGTCGCGGATGAAATGATTCTCCTTAAGGATCGCGACCGGTATCTACCAGGCCTGAGGTCGTGGGTCGGTTTCAGGCAGATAGGCATTAAGATTGAACGGGGGAACAGGTATGACGCCCGGCCCAGAGTGTCCCTTAATGATCTCTGGCGACTTTCCAAAAACGCTATTTTTTCATTCTCGTCCATACCCCTGACCATCTTTTACGGGATTGCCCTCCTCTCCCTGTTTGTCTTTCTGTGCCTTATCTGTTTCACGCTCTATCACAAGTTTATTACCGGTCTTGCAATCCCTGGCTGGACATCATTTCTCATGGTAACGAGTTTTTTTGGCGCCATAAACGCCCTCGGTATAGGCATCCTGGGAGAATACGTTCTAAGAATCTATAATCAGGTACGAGGTCGTCCACTTTATATTATTAAGCGCAAGGTCAACGTTCACTGATATAACACCTTGCCACCGCTTCTTATTCTCTATTTCTTGTTTTTAGGCGTTCAAGTTATTTGCCCTGTACAATGAACTGGAATTGTGTGTTCTTTTACAGGGCTTTTAAATGCCTCATACAATAACTTGCCGAAACCGGCTTTCTGTAATAGAATAACATGTTTCTATGTTCCTGTAAAAGACAGAACATATAATTCCTTTCAAAAGAAGTGAAGATGATGATCAATAGACTATCCCCCTCATATGGCCAACTGGACGCCTCACACTGCCGTAAGGTAATTTTTGCTTTAATTACATTAGCCGCCATAATTTTCATCATCTATGGGAATAGCTTTGACTGTTCCTGGCATTTTGACGACGAACCCAATATCGTCGATAATCCAAATCTACATTTAAGAGAATTTACATGGGATAATATCAAACAGGCATTGTACTCAGATCGGAATCGTCCGAAAAGCCTCTACAGACCGGTAGCGTGCCTCAGTTTTGCCATAAACCACTATTTTGGGGGACTTAACGTCTTTGGATACCATCTCGTAAATATATCTGTCCACTTCATTGCATCTGTCTTCCTTTTCCTTTTTATTTACCACACTCTCAATCTTCCATCTCTTAGATTAAAATATGCTCACAACTCTTACTTCATAGCCCTTCTCGCTGTCGTTTTGTGGAGTATAAACCCGATTCAGACCCAGGCGGTCACCTACATCGTCCAGAGGATGGCCGGCATGGCCGGTATGTTTTACATAATGGGCATGTACCTTTATCTCAAATTTAGGACCGCTGACATACGATATCAAAAGGCGCTCTATTTCATACTATGTTTTTTCTTCACTTTAATGGCTTTGGGTTCAAAGGAGAACGCCGTTATCCTTCCCTTGAGCCTGTTCGTCTATGAAATTCTTCTCCTGCAGGAAACAACAGCACAAAATCTCAGAAAAATATTTATGGTTTTTTTTGTTGTTACGGGAACGATTCTCATATTGGGATTTTCGCATATTTATAGCCAGGGCGGCAATATATTTTCTTTTTTGGATGGCTATGAAAATCGGCCTTTTACACTGACCCAACGGCTTTTGACTGAACCCCGAATCATTATTTATTATATTTCTCTTTTGATTTACCCGGTTTCCACAAGACTGAGCGTGGCCCACAGCATAGACATCTCATCCTCTCTGTTTCATCCTTTTACCACTCCGATCTCCTTTATCGCAATATTCGCGGCTATATTTTTTGCCATCTATCTGAAAAAGAGGCGTCCCCTGATTTCGTTCTCAATTATCTTTTTCTTTTTGAATCATGTAATAGAGTCCACGATTCTTCCCCTGGAGCTGATATTCGAACATCGAAACTATATCCCTTCCATGTTTTTTTTCGTGCCCGTGGCCATGGGGTTTTGTTATCTAATAGATTATTACAGAGCCAAAAGGGTCATGCAATTCATAATAATAGGTTTTATTGTTTTTATTTTAATCGGATTGGGTCATTCCACATTTATGAGAAATTTCACCTGGAAAAACGAAAAAAGCCTCTGGATCGATGCCTCTGAAAAGGCCCCTGACCTTTACCGGCCCCACCATAACCTCGGTAGATATTATGGTGATCATGGTCACATAGAAAAGGCCATTACTGAATACGAAACTGCATTAGCAAAACCCTTTTGTAATCGAAAAGATGAATCTTTTGTGGGTTATTACAATCTTGGCATGATATATGGGGGTTTCAAAGATTATGAAAAGGCGCTCCTTTATTTACACAGGGCACTGGCTTTAAATTCCTATTTCCCGTCTGTTTACAACAACATGGCTTCCCTGATGGAGGAGAAAGGAAAGCACGAACTCGCTTATGAATACCTTGTTAAAGGGATTGAACTGAACCTGTACAGTCCCGAATTATTCGTTAACCTCGGGCTGTATTACCTGAAGAAAGGAGAACCGGACAGGGCCATTTTTTGGTTGAAAAAAGCGGAAAATGAAAAACGCTTCGCCTATAACATTGCTTTAGACCTCGGCATCGCCTACAAACAGAAGGGCCTGTATGGCAGGGCGGTCATATATTTTAAAAATGCCCTTAAGTATGGTCCACGAAATATAACACCTCATCTTCATCTTGCAGAGGTATTTTACAGGGCGGGTGACCATAAACAGGCAAAACAAGAAACAAAAAGGATCATTCGCCTGACACAGGGGAAAGAGATGTTTGATAAGATAATACATGATCTCTCAACAAGGGATCGATCAAGCAAAATACGCCCTTGCGGGACCATTCTTATCCCCATGCTGAGAGACGAATACCTCAGAGAATCGAAAACATTAAAAGAATGGGGTGAATTATTAAATCAAAAGGATTTATTGCTGAAGGGAAAAAAAAGAAATGATGATAATGACCGGGAGTAGAAAAACAACTCCTCCCGGTCAGATAAAATTAGTTAGTTTTGCTTATACTACCGCCCGGTCCGCGCAGGACGTATGTCGCATCACCTTTAAGGTGGTGACCGGTCATTACATAGCTGGCGGCGCCGCCTCCCCCAGTTAAAGTTACATTTTTAGACGTAAATAACCCATAAGTAGCTCCAACTAAATTAGCTACAGTTCCAGAATAAGTTTGATTGTCAACCTGATATGCCTCTTGGGCCGTTGCCGCATTTCTCAGGTCGGCCTGGGCCGCCGAGTTATAGGACCTTGTCCTGTAAGCGGAAAACTGCGGGATGGCGATCGCCGCTAAGATACCGATAATGGCGATAACGATCATCAACTCAATCAATGTAAAACCTGATTCATTCTTGTTGGTCAATTTTGTTAACATTTTATCCTCCTAGAATTATTAGTTTCTGATCATGATCAAAATTCAAATACAGTTTAGAACTTGTTTACACCTCCTTTCCGCAAATTATTCATTTAATTAAACTGTAACTATTATGCATACAAATACCATGCCATAAAACAAGGAAATATAAGAAAAACGATTTGCGGGATAAGATCAAATACTTACAGGCTCAATATTAGGAAACAATAACATTTATCAACTGAATCGATATTATTTTATAAATTTAATGGGTATTTTCAACACAAAAATGTTGATTTTCAACAAATATCAAAAAATCCCATATTTAGATCCCAAAATTGATGGTTTCGTAAAAAGTCAAAAAACATCCTTTTTTGTCATTCCGGCTAAAGCCGGAATCCAGTCTTTTCAGATACTTACGACTGACCTGGACCCCGGCTTTCGCCGGGGTGACGAGTTTTTACGAGTGCATCAAAGTTGACAGAAGAGACAATATGTCTCTCTTTAATCAAAGGAAACTAAATTTTTAACTTTGATAATCGATGCCTGAACGATTGGTATGTGATACCTAAAAATTCAGCAGCCTTCTTCTGTGACCCGTGTGCCATTTCCATGGCCTTAAGAATATAGTCCCTTTCAATGTCGGCCATGACCCGGTCGAGTTCAATACCCTCCGGTCCCAAATCAGACTGCCGCCTCTTTTCTTTAGCCTGGTCTCCTCTAAAATTGGAAAGGGTAAGGCTTTCCGGCAGGACAATATTGGACGTCTCAAGGGCCACGCTTCGCTCAATGATATTTTCCAGTTCCCTGACATTGCCGGGAAAAGAATATTGCCCAAGGATATCCATGGCATAGGCAGATATCTTTCTGATTTCCTTACCCATTTCACGGGAGTATTTCTCAAGAAAGTTTTGTGCTAACAAAGGCAGGTCCCCGTCTCTTTCCCTTAACAGGGGAAGAACGATGTTTATGACATTGAGCCTGAAATAGAGGTCTTCCCTGAAATTCGTGTTAATGACCTCCTTTTCCAGGTCTTTATTGGTGGCGGATATGAACCTTACATCAACATTTTTCTCTTCAGTACCTCCTACGGCAGTAAATGTTCTCTCCTGAATCACCCTTAAGAGCTTCACCTGTATGGAAGGTGTAAGCTCCCCCACCTCGTCAAGAAAAACCGTTCCCCCATCTGCCACATCAAAAAGGCCCTCTTTGTCTGCGGCAGCACCGGTAAAGGCCCCTTTTTTATAACCGAACAACTCGCTTTCTATCAGGTTTTCAGGAATTCCGGCACAGTTAATTACAACAAATGGCTTTTCTCGTCTCTCGCTTGACTTGTGAATTGCCTTTGCTACCAGTTCTTTGCCAGTCCCGCTTTCTGCGGAAATAAGTATATTCGTCCTGGTCGGCGCTGCCCTCCTTATCAGGTCATAGACCTTTTTCATCTCAGGACTTTCCCCGACCAGACAACCAAAGTGATAACGACTTTTTAGTCGGTCTTCCTCGCCTGAATCAGCCGGTTTTGTGGAACTGACTGCCTGTTTGACAATTTTTTTGAACTCCCTCACCTTAAAGGGTTTTGGAATATAATCGTAGGCCCCTTCCCTCATGGCCTCAACCGCGGTCTCGGCTGTGGCAAATGCCGAAATCAGAACAACTACCGTGTCCGGGTTCACTGACTTGGCCTTTTTCAGGACCCCGATACCATCAATATCTTTCATTCTGATATCGGTAATAACCAGATCAAATTTTTTTTTGTCTAAGATTTCGCAGGCATTCTCACCATTTTCTGCAAGCGTCACATGGTATCCTTCCTGGGTCAACATGATCTCCAGGAACTCACGCATGCTTTTTTCATCATCAACCACAAGGATATCAGGCATCTTTCTCCCAGACAATCTTTCCTTCAACCATGGTCAATTCATTCCTGCCTTTAAGGGTCTCTCCGATCCAGGGAGAATTCCTGCTTCTTGAAAGGATATCTTCCTCTCGCAACTCATATTCATATTCCGGATCGATCAACGCCAAATCGGCACTCGCGCCTGTCTCCAAACGGCCACCCTGAACCCCAAGGATTTTAGCAGGATTTAAGGACAATTTGCCAATGGCCTCCGGCAAATCCAACACCCCGCTTTGCACCAACTTAAGCGTCAGTGGCAACGCGGTTTCGAGCCCTATTATTCCGAAGGCGGCCTTGTCAAACTCCAGTTCCTTTTCAAGGGGACTGTGAGGGGCATGGTCTGTGGCAATAGCGTCGATGACTCCCTCGCTCAAACCTTTTTTAATCGCCTCTACGTCTTCCGGCGTTCTTAAGGGGGGATTCATCTTTGCATTGGTATCATACCCCACAACCTTACTATGATCCAGGCTGAAATAGTGGGGCGCTGTTTCCGCTGTGACAGGTATGCCTTTTTCCTTGGCCCTTCTGATTAATTCGACCGATCCCGCAGTGCTCACGTGTGCGATATGAACCGGACAACCCGTAAGAGTGGAAAGCGATATCTCCCGAAAAACAATGATTTCCTCACTGGCAGCAGGAATTCCCTTAAGACCGATACGGGTTGAGACAACCCCCTCATGCATCACGCCTCCATTTGACAAATTACGATCTTCTGAGTGGGATATGACCATCAGACCGTGATACCTGGCGTATTCGAGGGCCCTCCTCATCACCTCACTGTTGACCACAGAAAATCCGTCGTCGGACACTGCCACAGCACCTGCCTTTCTGAGATCACCGAACTCGGTTAACATCTCACCTTTCTGTCCTTTTGTGATTGCAGCAACCGGATAGATTCTTGCAAATCCTGCCCGCCTTGCCTGCTCTAAGATAAATTCCGTCACAGACCGGCAATCATTTGAGGGCTCGGTATTGGGCATACACGCTAATGCGGTGAAACCTCCCTTTGCCCCCGCCTTTGCTCCTGAGGCGATCGTCTCTTTATACTCATGCCCTGGTTCCCTCAAATGAACGTGCATATCGATGAGACCCGGGACAACCAACCTGCCGGATGCATTGATAATCCTCACTTGGGGACTTTTTTCCCCAAATTCGCCCCAGGGCAGGATTTGTTTAATTTTGCCCCGTTCAATGATCAAATCAAGCTCTTCTTGAACACATCTCACCGGGTCAACAACCACGCCGGACTGAATCCACGTTATCACTCCTTTGTCCCTCCCATTAACAGATACATTACCGCCATGCGCACGGCGACCCCGTTGGTCACCTGGTCAAGGATGACCGATTGGGGTCCGTCTGCAACATCATCGGTTATTTCCACGCCACGGTTTATAGGACCGGGATGCATCACGATCGCATCTTTTTTTGCCTGTTTCAGGACTTCCCGGTTTAGCCCAAAAAAAACGGCGTATTCTCTGAGACCCGGGAACAGGGCCTTGCCTTGTCTTTCCAACTGGATCCGAAGCATCATAACCACATCTTTCTCTTTGACCGCTTCTGCCGGGTCATGAACCACCTGGACGCCGAAATCTTCGATGCCTGGCGGTATCATGGTGGGAGGCCCGGAAACCGTTACCTCGGCCCCCATTTTGGTTAATCCTATGATATCGGATCTGGCTACTCGGCTGTGGGAAATATCTCCTGTAATGACGACCTTCAATCCCTCGATCTTTCCCTTTTTTTCCCTGATCGTAAACAAATCGAGCAAGGCCTGGGTCGGATGCTCGTTTATCCCATCACCCGCATTTATAACACATGCTTTTACCTCTCTCGCCAAAAGTTGAGGTGCACCGCTTGAAGAATGCCTGAGAACAATAAGATCAGGGTTCATGGCCTGAATATTCCGGGCAGTGTCAATAAGCGTTTCCCCTTTCACCATGCTGCTTGTTGAAACAGATAGGCTGACGGTATCCGCACTCAGCCTCTTTGCCGCCATTTCAAAAGAGGTGCGGGTCCTGGTACTTGGTTCGTAAAAAAAATTAACCACGCTCTTGCCCCTCAGGGTGGGGACCTTTTTAATATCCCTTTCAGAAATTTCTTTTAAGGATTCAGCAGTATCCAGGATCAATTGTATGTCCCTGACGGACAATTGCCCCATTCCAAACAGGTCTTTATGGCCGAATTTACTCACCTGAAGCTCCTTGCAAAAAAAACCTCCTTGCCAGCAAACCGGCAAGGAGGTTCTTGTTGTTCCGACTGTATCCCATCATAGTCCAAGTATGTTTGTTGAGATTAATAACCGTTTCATTTAGATTAGTACACTTTAAGGAACAAAAATGCAACCCTCACTTTTATTTATCCTCGGTAGTATCATTCGATGCATCAGAAGGGATTTTGGCGGCCTTGGGCGCCTTTGGTTTCTTCGCCTTCTTTTTGCCCGACTTTTTACCCTCATCAACGGGTAGAAGTTGAATAATAGAAACGGGTGCCCCGTCTCCTTTTCGGGTTCCTTTCTTGACAATTCTGAGGTACCCGCCCTGTCTGTCAAGATACCGGTCTTTCACTTCATCAAACAACCTGTGGGCTACACCTTTATCTTGAATATAGGCTAAGGCCTGGCGTCTAGCATGGAGATCGCCCCGTTTGGCTAATGTTATCAGTTTTTCGGCCACAGGGCGCAGTGCTTTCGCCTTTGCATCGGTTGTTACAATTTGTTCATGTTTAAATAGGGAGGTCGCCATGTTCCTCAGCAAAGCTTTACGGTGACTTGTATTGCGCCCTAATTGACTCCCCGCCTTCCTGTGCCTCATTTATCCGTACCCGCTTCCTTTCCCTCTTCCCCTTCTTCATCAAATTCCTCGGCAGGGGGAAAATTCTCCAGTTTAATCCCCAAAGAAAGATCCATTTCTTCAAGAATGGATTTAATTTCATTCAAAGACTTCCTTCCAAAATTCTTTGTCTTAAGCATTTCAGATTCCGTCTTCTGAACCAGTTCGCCGATCAGAGTAATATTTGCGTTTTTCAGGCAATTGGCTGAACGTACAGACAATTCAAGCTCCGATACCGGTCTAAAGAGGTTTTCGTTCATTTTCTCTTCTTTTTCCTCTTCTTCTTCCTCCACAGGCTCCGGTTCCTCTTCAAAATTAATAAAAGGGGTCATCTGCTCTTTGAGAATTTTGGCCGCATACGCGACCGCGTCCTCGGGTAAAACACTGCCGTCGGTCCAGACCTCTAACGTCAGCTTATCATAATCCGTAACCTGTCCCACCCTGGCGTTTGTCACCACGTGGTTGACTTTTTGAATCGGTGAAAAAATCGCATCCATGGGGATGACACCGATCGGCTGATCTTTTGATTTATTTTTTTCGGCAGGAACATAGCCCTTTCCTGTTTTAACGACCATCTCCATATTCAGTTTGGCTTCCTTGTTAAGGGTCGCTATATGATGATCAGGATCCAGGATTTCAACCAGAGCATCGCTCTTTATGTCCCCAGCCTTAACCTCTCCTTTTCCTTCTCGAGACAGCTGGATGACGGCCTCTTCGGCATCAATAATTTTTAGCTTAACCTCTTTCAGGTTCAATATAATATCCGTCACATCTTCCAAGACCCCGGGTATGGTGGAAAATTCATGACGCACACCGTCAAACTTTACTGAAACGATTGCCGCTCCCTGGAGGGATGAAAGCAAAATTCGCCTCAACGAATTGCCGATCGTGACCCCAAGGCCCCTTTCCAGCGGCTCACATATGAATTTTCCATAAAAATTCGTATACTTCGCCTGATCGATCTCTATTCGTTTGGGCCTAATTAACTCGCGCCAGTTTCTGCTCTTTAAATCTACCAAAGAAGCCTCCCCGTTCAATTGACGATTTTCGATTGGTGATTGATAATTCTCAATAGTCAATCTTCAATAGTAAATCGATTCCCCTTACTCTACTTTGAGTACAATTCAATGATGAGCTGTTCCTGAATAGGCATCGTGAGATCCTCTCGATTGGGAAGGGCCTTTAATATGCCCCTGAATTTCTCTTTTTCCATTTCAATCCAATCCGGGATACCCCTTCGGACAACCGTCCCCATGCCCTCCAGAATCTGTGTTACTTTACGGCTCTTTTCTTTAACCTCAATCACATCTTGCGGTTTAACCTGGTAAGAGGGAATATTAACCTTCCTGTTGTTTACAAGAAAATGGTTATGCCTGACCAGTTGTCTTGCCTGATTTCTCGAATTGGCAAAGCCCATTTTGTAGACAACATTATCCAAACGGCATTCCAGTAAAAGCAGAAGGTTTGTGCCGGTAATACCTTTCTGTTTTTCAGCCCGAAAATAATAGCCTCTGAACTGCTTTTCCAGGAGTCCATAAATCCTCTTTACTTTCTGCTTCTCCCTGAGTTGGACCCTGTAGTCTGAATACTTCCCCCCTCGACTTCGTCTCTGACCGTGCTGTCCTGGAGCATAGGCCCTTCTCTCAAAAGCACACTTGTCACCGTAGCAACGGTCACCCTTTAAGAAAAGTTTGATGTTCTCCCGTCGACATAATCTACACGTTGAGCCGGTATATCTGGCCAAAATAACCCCTCCTAAACTCGTTATTCATTATCACTCAAACCCTTCGTCTCTTCGGAGGGCGGCACCCGTTATGTGGTATTGGGGTTACATCTCTGATAAGGCTCACGCTAAACCCTTCCACCTGAAGCGCGCGAAGCGCTGCTTCCCTTCCGACACCCGGTCCTTTAACTCTCACTTCAGCCAATTTCATTCCCTGATCCATGGCCTGCCGGATAGCATCCTTAGCAGCTAATTGGGCCGCAAAAGGGGTACTCTTTCGCGAGCCCTTAAACCCTGCCCTGCCCGCACTTGATTGGGCGATAACATTCCCGTCGTGATCCGTGATGGTCACGATCGTGTTATTAAAGCTGGACTGTATATGGACTATTCCGGTTGGAACGTTCTTTTTTTCCTTCTTGCCCTTGCCTCTTTTTTTCGCGCTCTTTGCCATCCTCTTTCCTCAAATTATCAAATCGCTTCTCGATTTAATTACCTATTTTTTTCTTTTTGACATGACGGACCGGCGAGGGCCTTTTCTCGTCCTGGCATTCGTACTGGTTCTCTGTCCTCTGACCGGGAGGCCTCTTCTATGTCTCAACCCGCGATATGCGCCCAAATCCATTAACCTCTTTATATTCATGGAAATATCGCGCCTGAGGTCCCCTTCCACCTTATGTTTCTCGTCAATAACCTTCCTGATTCCAGTAACCTGCTCAGGGGTTAGGTCATCCGATTTGGTGCCCCAGTCAATACCAGCCTCTGTGAGTATTTTCTGAGCAGAGCTCCTGCCGATGCCGTAGATATAAGTCAAAGCAATTTCTATTCTTTTTCCCCTTGGTAGATCAACACCCGCAATTCTTGCCAATCTTCGACTCCTTTTACTTAACTCGCTGTTATATCATCAAAAATTTGTCAAAAATCAATGACAACAAATCAACCTTGCCGTTGCTTATGACGAGGGTTCTCGCAAATCACGCGTACAACCCCTTTTCGCCTTATGATTTTGCATTTAATGCACATTTTCTTGACGGACGGTCTCACTTTCATGATCCAGAATCCCTCCATTTAATTTCATGCTGCCATGTTGAAATTAAATTAATCAATTATTAGAACGATATACGATTCTTCCCTTGCTTAAATCATACGGAGATAACTCTATTCTCACTTTATCGCCAGGGAGTATTTTTATAAAATGCTTCCTCATCTTACCGGAAATGTGCCCCAAAACCCGGTGACCATTTTCCAGTTCAACTCTGAACATGGCATTGGGCAATGTTTCAATTACAACCCCTTCAACTTCAAGAGCCTCTTCTTTCGCCATATCCTTTTCCCCGGCAGGCAACTTACACTTTCAAACTATAAAACACGCTCGGCTATCTTGCCTTTCCAAAGCCCTTCTTCATAAAACCTTCATAGTGCCTTGTCAGCATATGAGACTCAATCTGATTCGTAGTATCCATTGCCACACCAACCACAATCAACAACGCGGTCCCGCCGAAATAGAATGGAACATTCAGCTTATAGATCAGGATTTGTGGTAAAACGCAAACGGCCGAGACATAAAGAGCACCAAAAAATGTAATCCTTGTTAAAACCCGATCAATATATTCCGCAGAATTCTTGCCCGGCCTGATTCCAGGAATAAATCCTCCGTATTTTTTCATATTATCGGCCACATCAACCGGATTAAAATGGACAGCCGTATAAAAATAGCAGAAAAAGAAAATAAAAATAACATAAACCAGATTATAAACCACATGTCCCGGCGACAAAAAAGTAACAACGTATTGAAGCCATGGCATTTCCTTTACATTCAAAAAATTCGCTATAGTTGCGGGGAACATTATGATGGAAGAAGCAAAAATTGGAGGAATCACGCCGGCAGTGTTGACCTTTAGAGGCAGGTGTGTGCTTTGACCGCCATACATTTTACGCCCCACAACCCTCTTGGCATACTGAACCGGTATCCGTCTTTGTCCGCGTTCAACGAAAACAATCGCGCCGATGACCGCTATCATAAGGGCAACTATCAAGGCCATAAAAAACGGGGTTACCTCACCTGTCCCCATCAGCCTGAATGAGTTAGCCACTGCCAAAGGAAACCGGGCCACGATACCGGCAAAAATGATGAGTGAAATTCCGTTACCAATTCCTCGCTCAGTGATCTGTTCACCTAACCACATCAAGAAGGCCGTGCCGGCAGTCAGGGTGATCACCGTAAGAAGCCTGAAGCCCCAGCCTCCGAAGGGGACGACCATGGCCCCACCGGGGCTGGACATGTTTTCAAGACCGACTGCAATTCCAAACCCCTGGATAATACTCAAAACGACCGTGCCATAACGGGTATACTGGGTGATCTTCTTCCGCCCTTGCTCACCCTCCTTTTTTAGCTTTTCAAGATACGGTACTACGACCGTTAAAAGTTCTAAAATAATGGACGCACTGATATACGGCATTATACCGAGTGCCATTACCGACATCTGGCTCAGCGCACCACCTGAAAACATGTCAAAAAGGCCAAAAAGCGTCCCCTGTTTGGAGCTAAAAAAGGCGGAAAGAGCAGCCCCGTCTATGCCTGGAGTTGGGATATGACATCCGAGCCGGTAAACGGCAAGCATAAAAAGAGTAAAGAATATCTTCTTTTTAAGTTCCGGTATTTTGGGGATATTTTGAAAGCCGCCAATCATGAATTCAGCCCTTCATCACGCCTTAAACTATATAAGTTCGACCGTTCCGCCAAGGGCCTCGATTTTTTCCTTAGCGCTGTTGCTGACTTTATGTACTTTCATAAAAACCGGGAAAGTAATCTCACCATTACCCAGGAGTTTGATACCCTCTCCCAATCTTTTGACGAGCCCGGCCTCCTTCAATGCCTCTGCATCAAGGCTTGCGTTTGGCTCAAATCGGTTCAGATCCTTGATATTAATAATATTGTAACGTTTCTTGAATATGTTCGTAAAGCCACGCTTGGGCAAACGCCTTTGCAGCGGCATCTGACCTCCCTCAAATCCGGGACGCGGGCCTCCTCCGGAACGTGACTTCTGCCCTTTATGCCCTCGACAGGATGTCTTCCCGTGTCCCGAACCCGGTCCCCTTCCGACTCTCTTCCTTGTCTTTCTGGAACCATCAGCGGGCGAAAGCTCATGAATTTTCATCGCCATATCCTCATAAAATTTCAGCCAATTCTAACGAGGAATGAAACCTTCTGGATCATTCCCCTTATGGCCTGCGTATTCTCTAACTCCACTGTTTTGTTCAGCTTTGTAAGGCCCAGGCCCCTCAAAGTCTGGCGAATCTTTTTGTTCTTGCCTATTCCGCTCTTAACAAGAGTTACCTTAATTGTCTCAGCCATAGCTAAATTCTACAAAACCTTTCAATTTACAAAATCGTTTCAGCGATTTTATTAAGTTAGCAGTTCCTCAACCGTTTTGCCCCTGCGGCGGGCAAATTCTTCGGGGGTCCGTAATGAGCGCAGACCGCTCATGGTAGCCCTCACTATATTGTGGGGATTATGGGAACCCAGGCACTTTGTAAGTATGTTCTGGACTCCGGCTGCCTCCAAAACTGCCCGAACAGCTCCCCCTGCAATCAAACCGGTACCGGGTCCGGCAGGTTTAAGGAGGACACGACCGGCACCCGACTGCCCAATCACCTCATGCGGAATGGTTGCGTTATAAAGATGTACCTGTCCCATGTCTCTTTTTGCCTTATCAACGCCTTTCCTGATGGCGTCAGGGACCTGGTTTGCCTTTCCAAGCCCACTTCCGACCATACCTTTACCGTCTCCAACAATAACAATGGCGCTGAAGCTAAATCGCCGGCCACCTTTAACCACTTTTGCCACCCGGTTGATGTGAACCACCTTCTCGATCAACTGATCTTCATCCGCTTCCTTAAACAATGGATCTCTCCCCTCTTTTTCACTTCGCCGCTGGATGGCGAGTTTGGAGTTATAACCTGTATCTCTCAGTTTCAGAACACCAGTCCATGCTCACGTGCGGCCGCAGAAAGGGCCTTTACGCGACCATGATACAAAAAACCGTTTCGATCAAAGACAACCTTCTTGATCCCCAATTCAAGCGCCCGTTCAGCCAAGGCCGCGCCAACTAATGCAGCCCCTTCCTTGTTACAGCCATTTTTCCCGATCTTCGGCCCAAGATCCTTTGACAATGAAGAGACTGTCGCCAAAGTTCTCCCGGCAGAATCGTCTATGATCTGGGTATAAATATGTCTGGAGCTCCTGAAAACACATAAACGGGGTTTTTCAGGGATGCCACGAACCTTTTTCCGTACTCTTTTCTTTCTTCTTAGCCTTGCTTCCGCCCTGTTAAAGGTACCCATGCCACCAACCTCTTTGTCAAAATAAAATTTCCTCTCTTATGTTGTTGCCCCTGCTTTACCCGCCTTCCTCCGGATCATTTCGTCGGCATATTTTATTCCTTTGCCCTTGTATGGTTCCGGTTTTCTAAAACCCCGGATCTTTGCAGCGGTCTTGCCTAAAAGATCCTTGTCGATCCCGTTCAAAACGATTTTTGTCTTTTCTATCTTAGCTTCTATACCGTCAGGAAGCTCAAAGTCTATGGGATGCGAATATCCCAGGTTAAAAACGGCTGTCCTGCCCTTCAACTCGGCCCGATAACCCACGCCGACGATCTCAAGGACCCTTTCAAAACCTTTTGTGACCCCGGTCACCATGTTATCAATCAAAATTCTGAAAAGACCATGGAGAGATGCACTCTCTCTCGTTTTATCGGCAACCGAGACAATGACATTGTCACCATCTATATTCACCTGAACCTTGGGGTGGATCTTTCGACTCAGTTCGCCCTTTGGCCCCTTCACTTTAAGGAGATCTCCCTCAAGTTTGATCTTAACATCCTTTGGTATCAAAATAGGCTTTTTGCCTATGCGTGACATGAAAAACCTCCCTAAAATCGCAAAAAAAACTTACCATACCGTACAAAGGATCTCGCCGCCAGCCCGAATTTTTCTGGCCTGTCCATCTGCCATAAGGCCTTTTGATGTGGAGACGACATTAATTCCATACCCGTTTAACACTTTCGGAATCTCGTCATATCCTTTGTAGATCCGGCAGCTTGGTTTGCTTACTCTTTTAAGTCCGCCAATGACGGAAGTCCCTTCTTCATCATACTTCAAAAATATCCTTATTTGCCTGTGCCGACCATCGGAAACAATCTTAAAATTCTTTATATAACCTTCGGATTTTAGGACCTTGGCTAAATTGATCTTCAATTTCGAACTGGGAACATCCACCAATTCGTGTGAAGCCCGAAAGGCATTCCTGATTCTTGTTAACATATCGGCAATCGGATCAGTCATAGTCATTTGCTATACTCCATGTTACTTTGTATTGAACATTTAAACAGTAAGAACTAGGCAGTAGGCAGCAGATACCAAGCGGTTTAAATACTGTTTGCTGCACACTGCCTACCGCTTACTTCTTTTTACCAACTTGACTTGACCACACCGGGAATTGCACCTCTCGAGGCCAACATCCTGAAACAAATACGGCAAATTCCAAATTTCCTAATAAAAGCCCTGCTCCGCCCACAAATGGGGCATCTGTTATATTGACGTGTTGAAAATTTTTGCTTCCGCTGGGCCTTAACAATAAGAGACTTTCTTGCCAAAGTATCCTCCCTGTAGATTTCCGGGTTGTGTATTGCGTGTTTTATGTCGGTCGTTGGCCGGGAGCCGTTTCCGGACAGAAATCAACTCCGAAAAGGCATTCCCAAATGCCTTAATAAAAACAGACCTTCTGCATCGGTTTTTGCCGTTGTCACTATGGAAATATTCAGTCCTTTCACCTTGTCTATCTTGTCATAGTCAATCTCGGCGAAAATAATATGTTCCTTAATTCCTATGGTGCAGTTGCCCCGACCATCAAAGATTTTGTCCGAGAGCCCTCTGAAGTCCCTCACCCGGGCAAGGGCCACATTGAAAACCTTATCCAGAAAATCAAACATCCTGGCACGTCGTAACGTCACCATACACCCGATAGGCATCCCTTCACGAAGTTTGAATCCGGCTATGGACTTTTTGGCTTTAGTCACAACTGCCCTTTGACCGGCTATCATCGAAAGTTCCTCCACGCTGGAGTCAAGGACTTTGATGTTTTGTATAGCCTCTCCCACGCCCATATTTAAGACGACAGATTTTATCCGCGGGACAGCCATAATGCTTTTATAGCCGAACTCCTTAATCATAGCGGGTACTACTTCTTCACGGTATTTATCTTTCAACCGAGACAACCTAACCTCCTCAATACACTGATGTTCTCATATTAAGAGCAAGACGGGAGACAATTGACCAGGATTTCATTTTCTTAAGTTCTAAACAGTCAATCTTCAATATTCAATAGTCAATCGACAATCCCATCACTCATCCATGGATTCGCCGCACTTCTTGCAAGCGCGAACCTTTGAGCCATCCTCGAGTGTACGATTGCCAATTCTCGTAGGCTCAGTACATTTATTACAAACAATCATTACATTGGAAATATTCAGAGGCGCTTCCTTTTCGACGATTCCTCCCTGAGCACTCTGCCCGCTTGGTTTTGTATGTTTCTTAACCATATTAACCTTTTCGACAATCACGCGCCCTTTTTCAGCATCAACTTTCAAAACCGTACCGATCTTGCCTCTCTCTTTTCCAACAATTACAATAACTTTATCATTTTTTTTGATCTTAGGATACTTTTTCAGTGCTGTCATCGCCTTAAATGCCATCAAAGCACCTCCGGGGCCAACGAAATAATTTTCATAAAGTTTTTGGCCCTTAACTCTCTTGCCACCGGCCCAAAAATCCTGGTCCCGATAGGCTCCCTTTGCTGGTTAATCAAAACGGCTGAGTTATCATCAAATTTAATATAGGACCCGTCCAGTCTACGAATCTCTTTGGCCGTCCTGACAATTACGGCTCGAACAACATCTCCCTTTTTGACTTTTGAATTAGGAATTGCTTCTTTCACCGTTACAACAATGATATCACCCACACTGGCGTATCTCCTCTTGGAACCGCCTAAGACTTTTATGCAGGAGAGCAATTTCGCCCCGGAATTATCCGCTACCTTTAATTTCGTTTGAGCCTGTATCATCTCAAAAGCTCCAATGAATTATTCCTATACCCTGACAGGCGCCAATTTCAAACCCTAAAAAGGCGCAGTGCCGTTTCAGATTCAATCCCTATTTACAGGGAGTTGTGAAGAAAAGATATTATATTCGGACGGACACTATATAGAGTCCCGTTTTCATTTACAAATGGACACTACTCAGGCTTCGGCTTTGTTTTTCTGAATAATATCGGAAATCTGCCATCTTTTTCTCTTGCTGATAGGCCTGCTCTCAACAATCCGCACCTTGTCTCCGATCTGGCACCTGTTCTGGGGATCATGGGCCATATATTTTTTGCGTCTTTTGAGATATTTATTATAGGTACGATGTTTGGTTAACCGTTCCACCAAAACCAAAGCCGTTTTATCCATCCCGTTTTTAAGAACGGTTCCTATCAATTTTTTCCGCAATCCGCGCTCTGCCATTACCACCTCATACCATTTTTTTGCCCTTAAGATTTCAATTCCTTGAGCAAAGTTTTCACCCGTGCCAGATCTCTCTTTGTTTTGGGAATCATAGCCGTGTTGCCCAATTGTCCCGTGGCCTTCTGGAATCTCAGATTAAACAATTCCTGAGCCGTTTCCTTTTCTTTTTCCCTGAGCTCTTCTTCAGCTAACGCTCTCAATTGCTTTGCCTTCATCAGCTATGACCCTCTGGTTACAAATCGTGTTGCAAATGGCAGTTTATGCCCGGCCAAACGAAAGGCCTCCCCCGCCACATTCTCATCTACGCCCTCTATTTCGTACAGGATTCTTCCGGGCTTTATCACAGCCACCCATCCGTCAGGAGCGCCTTTGCCTTTTCCCATCCTTGTTTCAGCGGGCTTTTTTCCAACAGGTTTGTCCGGAAAAATCCTAATCCAGATCTTTCCACCCCTCTTTACGTGTCTTGTTACAGCAATCCTTGCCGCTTCTATTTGTTGTGCGGACATATGACCACACTCCACGGCCTGCAATCCATAATCACCGAATTCCAGACTGCTACCCCGAAAGGCCTTTCCTTTTGTGCGGCCTTTTTGCTTCTTACGATACTTGACTTTTTTTGGGCTTAGCATAAACGAGTCCTATTCGTTTCTGTTTTTTTCGGGCAAAATTTCACCCTTGAAAATAATCACTTTAACCCCAATCACTCCGTAGGTCGTGAACGCCTCTGCAAATCCATAATCTATGTCGGCTCTAATGGTGTGGAGTGGGAC
>JAIOSR010000170.1 GCA_021107495.1 Desulfobacterales bacterium
GTGATACATTCACCTTACAAAACGCCTGAAGAAGCACCATGCCAGGGACGCGGCTTAACCCAAATTTCCCAAATAGAAATATTCACCGAATATGAGGCCGGATTAAAGGATATTGAGGGTTTTTCTCACCTGATTATACTTTATTACTTTCATCAGTGTGAAACACGATCTCTTCATTTCACGATGCCGGCGGATATTACACCACATGGCATTTTCACTACCAGGTTACCCAACAGACCTAACCCCTTAGGTCTATCAGTAGTTACCCTGGTAACCAGGCAAGATAATATTCTTCGTGTCAAAGAAATGGATGTTGCTGATAACACACCAATCTTAGATATCAAACCCTATATCCCCGGGATAGATGAAAGAAGAGACGTTAAAATCGGATGGCTTCAGCTCTTCTGGCCAGCCTTAAGATCATTTCAGCCTGACAAAGAGGACATTTGAAACATCCGGGCCAAGGGTCTGAAGGCCACTCAGTTAGAACGTGAAGCTCACGGAAGATTTTTATTCACTTTGCATGTCAAGGGCTCACCCTTCCGGATGGAACCGAAGCAGGCCATGCACTCCTCGCAACGAATGATTTCACCGTCCTTTCCCGCAAGGATTTTGCCTGCCGAGTCGGGATCAACAATCATCTGGCGACCTATGGCGACCACATCCGTCAAGGATTTATCAACCGATTCGGCCGCCACAGCGCCACCTCCGAGTTTTCCTACCCCGATTACCGTAAGACCGGTTGCCTCCTTGATCCCCGCAACCAGCGGGATATTTGCCCCGGCAGGCTCTTCCTTCGAAAAAGCGGAAGCCGGGGCAAGGAAGCGCCGGCCCTCTACTTCCTGCCAGGAAGCCTGGGGAATAACCGACACATGCAGGGCATCCACACCCGCTTGAGCCAGTATCCGGCTGACCGCGAGGGCATCCTCCACCGTCTGCCCGCCTTCCACCTTCTCCACCGCATTGAGACGAAAGAGAATGGGATAGCCGCTTCCGAGCCTTTCCCTTGCCGATTTGACCACTTCAAGCGCCAGGGTGGCCCGTGCCTCGGCATCGCCGCCGTACCTGTCATTCCTTTGATTCGTGAGCGGGGACAGGAACTGGCTGATCAAATAGAGATGGGCGCCGTGGATCTCCACCCCGTCAAATCCGGCATCCGCCGCACGGCCCGCTGCATCCGCAAAATCGGATACCATGCCCTCGATCTGCTCCGAGCTCATGGCAAAAGCCTCCACGTCGGGCCTGAAGGCAAATCCGGAGGGCGAAGCACCAGGCATGCTTCCTCCGCCGGGAAAAGACCGGGCTCCCGCATGGTTTAGCTGCACGACGGCAGCAGCGCCCGATTTCTTGATGGTATCGGCAAGACGCGCCATACCGGTCACCTGCCCGTTCTCCCAAAGACCCAGGCTCCCCGAAAAGATACGACCGTCATCCCGCACCGAAGCTGCCTCCACGATGACAAGCCCCACGTCCCTGGAACGCTCCCTGTAAAACTGAAGATTATCATCCGTAACGAGCCCTTCCGGGCTCCCGTAATTGGTGGTCACCGGCGGCAGGGCCAACCTGTTTCGCAACCGCATCCCATTTATCGTCACTTCATCCAGCAATGTCGCCATTCATCATACCTCCTTCTTTAAATTCTCCGGGCACCCCATCAGGGCGGCCCGTCATTTCATCTTTCGAATCCGGCCCCCGATCTCTTTGTCATCCTCCATTCTTGTGCCAAGGATGCATGGTTCTTCTCCAATTTAGATCAGCTCTTTTGGAGATGATCCATAATTATTTGCTTGACCCTTAATATACTTGGCGGTAAGCCTATCGTAAAGATCAAAATCGAAAAGCAACACCATATCGGCATGAATTTAGGGGCCGAGGGTAAAGGAGGCACTCTGAACAGGGGGGAAAAACGATCAAATGTTTTAGAAATACTCATCGATTCCGCAATGTGTCTTTATGTCGTTGCGGTAGTGGTGTTTAGCTGGAGGCAGCCGATTCTCACAAGCCTTTTGCTTGGTTTCGGGCTTTTGATGCAACTTCTTGTCTGGAGAGAAAAGAGCCAGGCTGTGATGATGATTGCCGCGGTTCTTCTCGGCACTCCATCGGAGATAGTATGTGTCAAATATGGCGTTTGGAGTTATCGTGCCCCCGGTCTCGGATACCTCTGGTTTGGGCTTATCTATTCGGACTGTTCCGGTGCATTACCCTTCATCTTTATCGGATGATCCGGGTTATGCCTTCAGGACGACAAAATCTTATCAAAAAAGTCGTCCTTTGGGGCCTGCGTATTGTGATTCTCCTTTATTCGGCAGTGACGGTCAGTCTAATAAAACGATCCATTGCCCTGACCTACACGATATTCCTGATACCTGCTGTTATTTTCTGGCGCGGGGACCGGGATGTCATCATATTCATTGTCGGCGGGATATTAGGCACCTTCGGCGAGTTAATCTGTATGAAACTCGGTTTCTGGCACTACCATTATCCGCTCTTTAAGTCTATTGGTTTGCCTCTGTCTCTGCCTTTAGCTTGGGGCCTCAGTTCTGTAATCATAGGAAGGATTGCCCTCATTTGGGAAAAGGATAAACACTAAAGCGGTCAGGCCCTCATTCTTGACAGATTGAATGATGTTAGGATATAAAGTTCATACTAATTGTCCTGGCCCTATTAACAACAGGAGGGTATAGAAATGAATGAAGAAAAAAAGTTCTGGAATGAAGAGATGGAAACCCTTGATCCGGAAGGTTTTCGTAGAGTCCAGGAAGCATCACTGATGAAGGAACTGGACCATGTCTGGGAAAATTCATTATTTTATCAGGAGAAATTTGGAGGGGCCGGGATAAAACGTGAGGATATAAAGACTCTTGAGGATCTGGCAAAGCTCCCCTTTACGGAAAAACATGAAATCAGGGAAAGCCTGTCTGCCTTGCCGCCCATAGGGAAACATTCGGCAGTTGAGATGGGTAGGGTCATAAGGATTTATTCAACGAGCGGGACAAGCGGAAACCCGACCTATATCGGACTCACCTTCCACGACCGCGATGTGTGGGCGGAGACGGCTATGCGGGCCATGTGGACATGCGGAATGCGTCCCAATAACATTGTCCCCTTGCCGATCGGAACCTTTTTTATCGCAGCTTCATATGGTGAGGCGATAGAACTGCTGGGCTCGACACTCGTACCCGTGGGTGTTGGCGCAACCGACCGGTTCCTTGGTGCGGTGAAAAATCTGGGGGCCGACTTCGTCCTCTCGACAGCCTCTTTCCCTCTTTATATGACCACCTATTGCGAAAAAAATAAGCTCGACGCAAAGGCACTTGGCATCAGGGGGTTTATGGTGGGAGGGGAACCGGGAGGTGGAATCCCCCATGTGCGGCAGAAGATTGAGGAAGCGTTCGGGGCCAATGTCCAGGAATGCATGGGCAACGGTGATATGCTGGGACTTATGTGGGCCGAGTGCGAGCACAAAAAAGGGATGCATTTTATCGGCCAGGGGGCCTGTCATCCCGAAATCATTGATCCTGAAACAGGTGTGGTGCTCGATATCAAGGAAGGGTTAACCGGCGAACTTGTTTATACGGCCATCGACAGGGAGTGCCAGCCGCTTTTTAGGTTCAGAACCCGTGATCACGTCCTTGTCACCCAGACCAGTTGTGAATGCGGCAGAACCGGTTACTGTGTCAAGTGTATCGGCAGAACCGATGATATGCTTATTATTTCCGGGGTCAATGTCTACCCTTCGGCTATTCGGGACGTAGTGGGGACCCTCTTGCCCCGGGTTACCGGAGAAATCCTGGTTCAACTTCGCGAACCACCGCCCTCGGTAACGCCGCCGCTGAGAATCAAGGTTGAACATGGCGAGGAGCCGGGAGATTTGGCGGTTCTAAAAAAAGATATCCAAAACATCCTTCGGGAAAAATTGATTTTCAGTTCAGACGTGGAATTGGTGCCACCGGGAACCTTGCCCAAGTTTGAATACAAGGCAAAGCTGGTAGAGAAGATTTATGAGGAATAGCGAGACTTTTTATGAGGTTGTCAACACTAGGAGAGGAATGTTATGGACAGAGACGCCATATTGGTTTTGGAGGAAAAGCCCCTGCTGGAGCTTGTGGAAATAAATTTCAATGTCAAACTTGAAGGATTGAGGGATGAAGAGCATCTCTCCAAGGCCTGGGGAATCATGGAGACCCTGGTTGAAAAGGGGTGGGGTTTCGATATCAGGCTTGATCGAAACTTGAAAAGCGTAGACGGATACAAATTCGACAACGGACCCGGGACCATCTTTGCACAGCACGGCAACCGGCCCTATTTCGGCAGCATGTGTGAAGGCATCTGTAAGACGTGTCTGATCGCCCTTGTACTGGCCGAAGATATCAAGACAGGCTGAGTTTCCTTTTAAGGTGAGGGATCTACACTTAAACGGAGTGCCGTTGGGATGGTGTCGCCTATGAGAGAGTAAGTCAAGAAAGGAAAAATTCAATTATGTCGGAAGAGAACAAAATTGATTTCACCGTTGACAAGGAAAACTTCTACCGGGAGGAGGGCTTCACCGACCTCAAGGTGGCCTCCATTAGGCGGCTGACCCCGGTAACGTCTGAAGGAGAGGTGGACAAGGGCCGCCTTCCCATTTTCATCGGGGTTACCCAGGTGATGACTTCCGAGGGGCCTGTGCCCATACAGGCGGCACTGAAGGCAAGGACCCTGGCGCAGGCCATCGAGGGTTTCCCCGCGGCCATGGAAAAGGCCACCAGGGAGGCAATCGAAGACATGAAGAAGAGGCAGGCCGGGTAGCCCGTTTACGTTTTGTTCCTTAAGGATGTTCAAGGATGGGGTCGCCACGCCAACTACCCGGTCTCCATCCAAAAACAACCAATTTCCGGATTGACGTTAGATAGATTATTTTAACCTTTCAGCATTTTGGTGCCGGTTCCGGTTTATTCCGCCCGGCTCTTTAGCGGCAGTGTTGTGTGCTAAAATTATGATTTGGCACATCCGACAGGCCGAGATGAAAGGAGGTTAAATATGCCTGGTAATACCGAAGCCTTCAAAGGCAAGGCATCCAAGCCGGTTTGGTACCAGGGCATCCGAAAATATGAAAAACCGGACCTCTCAAAAGCGATTTGGCAACTCCTGAATACTTTTATACCCTACTTTCTGATACTGTATCTGATGTATCTCACGATTCAATCCGGTTACTCCTATTGGATTACCCTGGCGCTGGCAGTGCCCGCGGCCGGATTTCTGGGCCGTATTTTTATCTTTTTCCATGATTGCGTTCATTCTTCCTTTTTTGCTTCCCGGAAGGCAAACACCATTTTAGGTCGTATTTGTGGCATTTTGACCTTCACGACGTACGAAGACTGGCGGAGAGCACACGGTATCCATCACGCCACGGTCGGAGACCTGGACCGCCGCAGTGTCGGAGATATCTGGACACTCACAGTAGATGAGTTCCTGACGGCACACAGACCGAGACAGATAAGGTACAGGATTTTCCGAAATCCTCTGGTCATATTCGGTCTGGGACCCGCTTATGAATTCCTTATCTCACACAGATTCTCGCACAAGGGGGCCAGAAAAAGCGAGCGCTACGGTGTGTATTTCAATAACCTTGCCATTTTAGCCATTATCGTGGCAGCCGGTCTTACCATTGGTTTTCGGACATACGTGTTGATCCAGTTGCCGGTCATTATCTTTTGCGGTCTTATGGCCTTGTGGGTATTTTACATCCAGCACCAGTTCGCCGGTGTGTACTGGGCCCGTCATGAAGGATGGGACCCGATCCAAATTGCGATGCAGGGCAGCTCTTACTATAAATTGCCCAGGTTGCTCCAGTGGTTTTCGGGTAACATAGGCTATCATCACATTCACCACATTCGACCACGCATTCCAAATTACAACCTGCAACGGTGCTACGATGAAACGCCGGCCATGCGAAACGTCGAGCCCCTCACCATTCGTAAAAGCTTGAAGTCGCCATTTCTTCACCTTTGGGATGAAAACCGGAAAAAGTTAGTTAGCTTTCGCTCGCTGAAGGACCTCTTACCGCAAAAAATTAGCAACGGGTGATTGCGTCTCTATAAAATTTAGGAAAAAGGGGCCTCTCAACTCGTGGTAGATGCGGAGATTACTTGTGTTTTTATCGGTTCTGCTTCCGGCGATGTTGTTCCAATCAATGAGGATATGAAAGCTATATGGCCCGAACTTGCAGAACGGAAGGTTAAATGAAATACGGCAGGTTTTTCTTAGGGAAAGTTAATCGCTAAAGGAGATATCATGGCATTGAATATCAAACCGGTGATTATATCAAGTCGCGGCGCAGGCGTATTTGTGGATCAGGACGGTCGAATGGAACTCGTCGCGGACCAAAGCAAGAATCGAGATCGTATCGATTTATTGTTGAAAGATTTAAAAAAGGAAATGGGAAAAGGGGTGAACATATTGAAAGAGCTTTATGTCAGCAGCCCCAAGGATTACCAATCCCTTTTTAAAGAAAAGGACGCCATTGATGTGGTCCTTTTATATGTTTTGGGAGTTACACCCATAGACGAGTTGCTGAATTGGCAGGGACCCATCATTGCCTTTAGCGGTCAATATACACCTGCCATGGCACTATACGCTGTTGCAGAGGAACGTCATCAACGCAAAAATCTGTTCATTGCCCTTGATTACCAGGATATCTCGAATATCCTCAGGGTCCTGGACGCAAAACAGGCTCTGTCTCAAACACGTATCGTTCTTTTCGGCTCCCCGCCGACCTGGCACTTGCGTTGGTATGCATTTCCGGACCTGGAAGCCATTCGCAGAAAAACCGGTCTGCAGTTTATCCCGGTGGAACTGCGGGAGCTAATCGATACGGTCCGGAAGGTGGATCCCCAAAAAGCAGCTTCGCAGGCGGACAAGTGGATGGCTGACGCCCGTCAGGTAGTGGAGCCCACCCTGGAGCACCTGCAAGAATCAGCCGCAGCCTATTTGGCCATGGAACATATTTTAAGACGAAAAGATGCACAGGCAATGGTCATAAACTGTCTGGAAATAACGCAGTCACAAAAATTTTCAGATCAAATCATCAATCCCTGTATGGGAATGTCATTTCTGCGGGACAAGGGTATTGCAAGCGGCTGTGAGATGGACATTCCGGGTCTTTTGTCGATGATATTGCTGAGCAATCTGGGTCACAAACCGGCCTTCATGGGTAATATTGTACATGCTGACCCAGAAAACAATGTTATTAAACTGTCCCATTGTATCCTGCCTACACGCATGCCCGGTTTCGAGGAAGACCCCCTGCCTTACACACTCAGGGATTATCATGGGGCAAAAGGTGTAACGGCGTTTACGGATATTCCAACCGGTGTTGAAGTGACGTTGGCACGCGTTCAACGGAATCTGGAACGGATCATGGCCTTTACCGGTGAGGTTGTGGCCTGCGAAGATACCACATTTTGCCGAAACACCGTGACCATTAGAATCCATGATGCGCGGGATTTTATACGACAGGCTGAAGGTAATCACCACGCCATGGTATTTGGAAACTATCTCAACGGGTTGGAGATGTTGAGCAGTGTCTTGGATTGCAATTTTCAATCATTATAAAGGCCCATTCTCCCGGTCCTCTGCCCTCCGCCTTTCATGCCATAGCATTTGGCTTAGGCGGGTCCCCGGTTCCCCGCTTCACATTTCCCCGATTCAGCCCTCTGTCATCTGCCCTCCGCCTTCCACGCCCTAACATTTGGCTTAGGCGGGTCACCGATTCAGCCCTCTGTCATCTGTCCCCGTCCTCTGCCTTCTGCCTGGCCCGGCACAAAGGAAAAGGGGCTTTAGCAATGCTAAAACCCCTTGATTATATTTTTTCTGGTGCCGGAGGTCGGAATCGAACCGACACGGACGCAAGGTCC
>JAIOSR010000398.1 GCA_021107495.1 Desulfobacterales bacterium
CAACTGATTGCCCGGCTTACTGATACTGATGAATACGTGATGATGTTAGCAGGGAAAAACCTGCGTGTGGCCCTTGTGACCATCCACTGTGCGCTCAAGGATGTGCAGGACATTTTAAAGGAGGAGTTGGTTTACAGGACGATCATGATAACGGCTAAGGCACTTCGAGAGGACTTTGGCCTTGAAAATTCCAGCGTGGCCGTGGCAGCCCTCAATCCCCATGCAGGAGAAGAAGGTCTCTTTGGTTCCGAAGAAGAGGAGATAATAACACCGGCGGTTGTAAGGGCTGCAAATGATGGTGTTAACTTAGTCGGACCGTTGCCCTCGGACACTCTTTTTTATAAGGCGGCCAAAGGTCAATTTGGGGCGGTGATTGCCATGTACCACGATCAGGGATTAATTCCTTTGAAGCTTCTCCATTTTTCCGATGCGGTGAATGTTACATTGGGGCTTCCCATCATAAGGACGTCTGTTGATCATGGGACTGCCTATGATATCGCAGGGACCGGTGAGGCCGATGCTTCCAGCCTGAAGGCGGCGATCAGGATGGCAGCAGAAATGGTCAGGAACAGGGCTGCAAAAAAATCCGGGTATCAGGATGATATTTTTATTTCATAAATCGATTAAATAATAAACAGGCGCAAGGAGCAAGGCGCAGGGCGCAAGGAGCGGTGATTCGACTTTTTAATGTCTTGCGCCCTATGCCTTGCGCCTTGTGCCATAATTTATACCATGTCAACCGATTATATAAAAATAAGAAAGGCAAGGCAGCACAACCTGAGAGATATCTCCCTGGATATCCCGAGGAATAAACTGGTCGTCATCACGGGATTATCAGGCTCCGGCAAGTCTTCCCTGGCCTTTGATACCATCTATGCCGAAGGGCAGCGGCGGTATGTGGAATCTTTGTCCGCCTACGCCCGTCAATTCCTTGAGCAGATGGAAAAACCGGATGTGGATTCCATTGAAGGGTTGTCTCCTGCCATTGCTATTGAACAGAGAACTTCGAATCGAAACCCCCGGTCCACAGTCGGCACGGTAACGGAGATATATGACTATTTGAGGGTCCTGTTTGCCAGAATAGGGCAGCCCCATTGCCCGAAATGCGGCCTGAAAATCAGCTCCCAGACCACCCAGCAGATTGTGGATCAGATCATGGAGCTTGAGCAGGGGTCCAGGGTTCAGGTATTAGCACCCATGGTTGACGGACGAAAGGGCGCTCACACCCAGCTCCTTCAGCGTCTGCGCAAAGATGGCTTTACCCGGATCAAGATAGACGGGGAGATCAGGCTCTTAGACGAAGAGATTGCCTTGGATAAGAACAAAAAACACGCAATCAGCGTAGTGGTTGACCGGCTGATAATAAAAAAGGAGATCCAACGACGTCTTACCGATTCTATGGAACTCACCCTTTCTCTTTCAGACGGGATTGCGGTCCTGGACATTATCGGATCAAAAGAAATTTTTTTCAGCCAGAAGGCCGCTTGCCACAAATGCGGACTCAGTCTCCCGGAACTGACACCTCAGATGTTCTCTTTTAATAATCCCCAGGGGGCATGCCGGGAGTGCAGCGGGTTGGGCACAAAGAGATATTTTGACCCGGATCTGATCATTCCCGATCCCGATCTTTCCTTGAGAGAAGGCGCCATTGCCCCGTGGGCAAACCGGCACTCTGTATATTTCCAGCAGATGCTTGATTCCCTGTGTGAGCATTACGGCGTTGATATCTATGCCCCTTTCAGGGAACTATCCGAAGATGTGCGAGAGGCTTTTCTTTATGGTTCAGGGGAAGACGAGGTCAAATTTTATTTTGAGAAGGATGACCGGAGGTATTCTTATACAAAAACTTTTGAGGGGATTATCCCCAACCTCGAAAGACGTTACCATGAAACCGATTCCTATCAAGTACGGGAAGAGATCGAGCGATATATGAGTTTAAATCCCTGCCCGGACTGCGGGGGCGCCAGGCTGAAACCGATCAGCCTGGCGGTTAAGGTGGGAGGAATAGGCATCCATGAGATCACGGCTCTCTCTATTGAAAAATCGTATGAATTTTTTCAGACTTTGAAGCTGAGCGCAAAGGAAAAAGTTATTGCCGTAAGGGTTTTAAAGGAGATCAGGGAGCGGCTGGGTTTCTTGAGAAGTGTAGGTCTTGACTACCTTGCCATTGATCGTTCCTCGGGGACCCTTTCCGGGGGCGAAGATCAGCGAATCAGGCTTGCAACACAGATAAGCAGCGGTCTTGCCGGTGTGCTTTACGTGCTGGACGAGCCCAGCATCGGCCTCCATCAGAGAGATAATCTTCGATTGTTAGACAACCTGAAACGATTGAGGGAACTGGGGAATACGGTGATGGTTGTTGAGCATGATGCTGAGACCATTTTGTCTGCCGACCATGTGATAGATATGGGACCCGGGGCAGGGCTAAAGGGGGGACATGTGGTCTTTGAGGGGGCTCCTGACGATCTGGTCAGAGATAGTGTCTCATTGACGGGCCGGTATCTGGCCGGTAAGCAGACAATTCCCCTGCCCGGGTCAAGACGCAGCGGTAACGGAAAGGCCATTGTGTTAGAAGGTGCGCAAGAAAACAATTTGAAAGAGATTGTCGTGGAAATTCCATTGGGCGTTTTTACCTGCGTTACGGGTGTTTCTGGTTCAGGCAAGAGCAGCCTGATAAACGGCATCCTTTCTCCCGCCCTTTGCCAGAAACTCTACCGTTCCAAAACCAGGGTTGGACGAGTAAAATCCGTGAAGGGGATTTACAACATTGACAAGGTGGTAAACATTGACCAGAGCCCCATAGGCAGGACCCCGCGTTCCAACCCGGCAACTTACACCGGGGCATTTACGTATGTCCGTGAACTGTTTTCAATGCTCCCTGAATCTAAGGTAAGGGGATACAGGCCAGGAAGATTCAGCTTTAATGTAAAGGGTGAAGATGTGAAGCGTGCAGGGGGGATGGCATTATAAAGATAGAGATGCATTTTCTTCCGGATGTTTACGTAACATGCGAGGCATGCAAGGGTCTTCGTTATAATCGCGATACTTTAGAGGTAAAATACAAGGGTTACACCATAGCGGATGTCCTTGATATGACTGTGAACCAGGCCTTTTCATTTTTCGAGACCATACCCAGGATTAAAAACAAGTTAAGTACCCTGGCGGATGTGGGTCTCGGTTATATCAAGTTGGGGCAGCCTGCCACTACACTTTCGGGAGGAGAAGCCCAGAGAATAAAGCTTTCCAAGGAACTGAGCAAGAAAAACACGGGAAGGACACTCTATCTCCTCGATGAACCGACCACAGGTCTCCATTTCGACGACATCCGGAAACTCCTTGAGGTTTTGAATCATCTGGTGGAGCTTAAGAACACGGTTGTGGTCATAGAGCATAATTTAGACGTGATAAAAACGGCAGATCATATTATTGATCTCGGTCCGGAGGGGGGAGAAAAGGGCGGGTATATCGTGGGGACGGGAACGCCCGAAGAGATTGCAGCAATCAGGGATTCATACACGGGGCAATTCTTGAAACAATATTTGGGAGTTTCATAGAATTTTGGCAATGTGATAAGCTAAGTGCTCTAATTTTACTGCAAAATCCACGTTTTCAATCTTACAGCACTCGAGGGTCCTTATCTGGACAGGAGCAAAGTTGAGGATGGCTTTTACACCTGAGTCCATGAGAAGATCCGCAAATCGCTGGGCTTCATGTGGGCGTGTGGTGATGACCCCTATTTCAATTTTGAGGTCCCGGACCGATTCCCTAATCCTGCTGGTCGGTTCAATGATCAAACCGCAGGGGAGTGTTCTTCCGATTTTTGTGGGGTCAGAATCAAAGGCAGCAACAAACTTGTAGCCCCTTTTCTTGAAGTTTTCATTTTCGGCAATTGCACTGCCTAAATTGCCCATACCCACTATGCAGAGGGTCCAATCCCTATCGGTCGCTAAAATCTTCTTGATTTCCACCAACAAATCCCTGACATCGTATCCTACGCCTCGTACACCGAATTCACCAAAGTACGCCAGGTCCTTTCTTACCTGTGCAGGGTTCACACCGCACAGACGGGCAAGTTTTTCCGATGAGATGACAGGGGTCTCACTATCCAGAAGGGCCTCAAGGGGTCTTGAGTAATAAGCTAAACGCTCTATGCTGGGGGCCGGTATCTTGGATTCCTTGTTCATGGATCATCCCTGAATTTTAAATCAGGATAAGGCCGCGGGGAAACGCGATATTGTGAAATATTGCACATAGTTGAAGAATAAAAAGAGGGTCTTTGACAGACCCTCTTTTTCCTTCTGGATTAAGCGCCTAAAGATTTCAGGATAAGGTCAAACAGCTTGCCCATATCCGGAATCTTAAAGACCATGATAAAGCAGATAACCAGGGCATAAATACAGAGGGATTCGATCAGGGCCAGACCAATAATCATGGTGGTCATGATCTTACCGCCTGCTTCCGGGTTCCTGGCTGTTCCCTGCAGGGCACCGTTAATGGCATTACCCATACCGATGCCGGTTCCCAGGGCGGCCAGTCCAATACCGGCGCCGCAGGCGATGGCGATTCCGAAGAACACCCACATACCGGCTGCCTTCACCGCTTCATCCCCGGCTAATGCCATGGAAGCTGTACCCAGGACCAGAACTGCTGTTAGGACTCCTGTTAACGTTTTTTTAGACATGTGATCCTCCTTTCATTTATTTTGGCCTTCTTCCTAAACTTGTGTTTCACAAATTCTATTACTAAATCCTCAACTATTTGAAGATCAGCATACTGTTGGCATTCAATAATTTAGTGGGCCTCTTCCATGGCGCCCACAAAATACATAATGGAAAGGAGCATAAATACGAGGGCCTGTATAAAACTCACCAGAATACCCAGAAAGAGGATCGGTAATGGAGCAAGATAGAGCCCTGCCAGCATGAAAAGGATTGAGAGCACCATCTCTTTTCCAAAGATATTTCCGAAAAGCCGGACACTCAGTGACATGATCCGTGCGAAATGTCCGATGAGCTCAATGGGGAACATCAAAGGAGCCAACCACCAGACAGGCCCTAAGAAATGTTTTATGTACTTGACACCATGGAATTTAATACCAATGGCATGGGTTAAAACAAACGAACAAATGGCTAAGGCAAGAGTCGTATTCAAATTGGCCGTGGGTGAATTAAAACCGGGTATCAAGCCGATGAGGTTTGATGTCAGGATGAAAAGAAAAATGGTCGCTATATACGGGAAAAAGAACCTGCCTTCAGGCCCCGTAATTTCCACCATAAAGTTCTCAAGACCACCAAGCAGAATCTCAAAAAAATTCTGCCCCTTTTTAGGAAGAAGCTGGACCCCTCTGGCAAACAGGAGGGCGCTCACAATCAGAATGAGCATGACCAGCCATGCATGAGTTACATGAGAAAAGGAACGGGAAAAATGTTCTAAACCAATGGCTGAAAGAATTGAGTCTATAAAGAAAATAGGATGCTCCATAATCTATATTGCCTCCCCGGATGATGTTTTCCAAGCTGCACGGATTCCGATGTTGATGATGCTAAAAACCACGATCGAGAGCCCGATGGCCAAGCCTATGGGATTCACCCAGCCATTGGTGATCAGGATATAGATAATTATGCCCAAAATGGCAAGCCTAAAATAATATTTTGCCACGATGGCCAGTTTGTTGCTTTTCATGACCCCGTCAGGGGAAAAAGAGCAGCGGATGGTATGTTGAAGTACATTAAAATTGGCAATAATGATAAGGCCTCCGAGGATGATGCCCAGCGTAAAGGCGGAACTCATGAGAAAAAAACTGACAGATCCCAAGATCATCAGGATGATCCAGTTCTGAGCCCTGAGCTGCTTAACTAACTTTTCCCAATCCATTACAGATCCTTGGCCTTTTTGTACAGGATATAGAGATTCCTGAATGCAGCGGCGATACCCAAGCCCAGGAAAATAAATGAAAACCAAGGTTGGGTCCCGAATTTTTTATCGATATAATAGCCAATGAGTGCCCCCAAAGCGATTGACAGGGCCATGGTCATACCGATGGTGCTGAAATAGCCTAATGTTTTTATAGTTTTTTTTAGGTCTTCATCCATATGACAAGACCAGTGACCTTAGTCCTTTGGGGAAAAATCTTGTGACTTTTATCACAAGTTTTCCGGCAAAGTCAACAGGTTTTTAGTTCGAAATAGCAAGCCACAGCATTTCCGGGCTTGGATTCTTTTGCTACAACGAGCCAAAAGCAATGGCTGCGGCGTCAATGGTCTTCCGGATTACTCCTTCGCCGTGGGCCGTGGACAGAAAACTTGCTTCAAACGGGGACGGGGCAAGATATATACCCTGATCCAGCATGCTCTTGAAATATTTTCTAAAGAGGTTTACGTCACTGGCCTTGGCGTCTTCAAAATCGTTTACAGGCCCGTTATTAAAAAAGAGAGAACCCATGGAACCGATTCGGTTAATCGTGACTGGAATACCCGCAGCCCGGGCCGCATTTTCAAGTCCGGAAAACAGCATTTCAGCCTTTTTTTCGAGCCCGGGATAGACCTCTCCCCTATTAAGGTTCTTTAGCGTTGTCAGGACGGCGGCCATGGCCTACGGGTTTCCGAAGAGGGTGCCATCCTGATATATATCCCCTTCCAGGGCCATACCGGCCATGATTTCTTTACTCCCGCCATAAGCGCCCACAGGCAGCCCGCCACCTATGATTTTACCTAAGCATGTGATATCAGGCATGATATCATAAAGCTCCTGGGCCCCTCCTGGTGCCACTCGAAAGCCACTGATCACCTCGTCAAAAATGAGGAGTGCGCCATGCTCGCGGGTTATTTCCCTTAATCCTTTCAGGAAATCATCATGCGGTACAATGACGCCCATGTTGCCGGGAATCGGCTCCACAATGACTGCGGCGATTTCAGGACCAAACTTTTTAAATGCCTGATCCACGCCGTTCATGTCATTAAAAGGGAGTGAAATAGTATGTTTGGCCAGGTCCCGGGGTACTCCCGGACTTCCGGGAATGCCAAGGGTTGCGACCCCGGAACCTGCCGATACTAATAGACTGTCGGCGTGACCATGATAACAGCCGTCAAACTTAATAATCTTTTCCCTGCCCGTGTATCCCCTGGCAAGCCGAATGGCGCTCATGGTGGCCTCTGTGCCCGAATTTACCATGCGGACCATCTCAATGGACGGAAACATTTTTACTATTATTTCAGCCATTTCCACTTCCAGCTTCGTGGGGGCTCCGTAACTGGTTCCGCGGTGCAATGCTTTTTCAAGGGCCTGGAGCACTTCAGAATGGGCATGACCCAGAATCATCGGGCCCCATGAACAGACATAGTCGATGTATTCGTTTCCATCCTCATCCCAGAGAAGACAACCGTTTGCCTTTGATATAAAAGGCGGGTCAATGCCCACGGCCTTTCCCGCCCTTACCGGGCTGTTCACCCCGCCCGGAATATAGGTCTTGGCTTTTTGAAATAAAGATTTGGAAATTTCTCCCATTATTTTTCTCCACAAGATGTGTGTTTTAAAAATATTCCATGCTCGTCTTTTTAAATTCTTTCTCGCTGAAGAGAAGAACATAGTCCTCAATTTTCGCAGCGCGGGACATGCGCTCTGCTATCCGGTAGCATTCATCAGGGTTGCTGCCGTGAATCATGCTGTAGAGGCTGTATTGCCAGTCTTTTTGGGGTTTTCTCTGATAGCAGTGCGTGACCTCTTGAAACCGGGCCAGGACCTTACCGGTTTTTTCTATCCGGGCATCGGGCACATCCCAGGCAACCATGGCATTGGAACTGAATCCTGCCTCCTGATGACGCAACGTGGCCCCGAATCGCCTTATGATGCCTCTTTTCTTAAGGTCATTAGTCCGCTGCAGGAATTCTTCTTCGGATATGCCTATTTGCTCTGCCATAACGGCAAATGGCTCAGGGTTAAGGGGAAGGTCTCCTTGAATAAGGCTTATTACCTTTTTGTCAACATTATCTATCATGCTCAAGTAACCCCTTGGTCGGGGATTAACCCGATCCTCACATTTAGTACCAAATCTTTAATTGGGATATCGGATCACAATTGTGTTGTCAAGCGGGATGTCTATCTCTGATCCACCATCAAGGCATCATCTCCCCGCCGGAGCGGGATCCAAGGAGCGGCGTTGCCTTCGATCGTTCCTCCCTTCGGCGTATTGCTCGTATGCCTCAGTCGTCGCTCCTCGGCGCTCCCGCAGAGCGGGATTTCGCAAGCTCAACTTGCAGATACTTGATAACTTGCTGGTGCCCAGGGAAAGACCAAAATCCATTGTCCGCATTGATGATGTGGAGATTAGATGGTGGATTTTGGTCTATTTGGAGCAGTTTATAGGGATAAGTGGTTTTCAGGAGTTGATTCGTATTGATTCTTTGATCAAGCCCGGCAATAGGTGCCTTCATCACAGATGACCACGCCTCGCCTTATGAGCCTTTCCAGATGCTTATCCATATGGGATCGTTCGCCGAAGTCGTAGAATTCCTTGGGTTCCCGTTTTTTACCGTACAGTATCCTTGCATCGACAATCTCGTTCATCTTTCGCGGAACGGCCAATAAGTCCAACAACTTGGACTCCCGTTCATCAATGACGCCTAAGTAGCGGTCCCATAACTCCCCTGGATCTGATTCGAAGACCCCATGTTCGTGGGCCGCTATCCAGACCCGAGCCGGAACTGTGCGGAGGCGGTTTACCGATGCTATTGTGGCCTCGATGTCCGAGACCGCGTCTCCATACCAGGGACCGAAGGGGGCCAGGTCATAGTCTCCTAAAAAGAGCACTCCCGGCTCACGAAAAAAGAAGGCGCAGTGCCCCGCCGTGTGACCGGGTGTAGGAATTATTTCAACAGTTACCCCGCCTAAGTCAATGACCTCTTTCTCGCGGAACAACCTCGCAGACCGTCGGGGTTTGTAGTGAAATTGTTCCAGCATAACCTGTCTCCAGAATTCGCGCTCCTTCTCAATGGTCATTCCATAGAAATCCAGGAAAAACTCCAGGTTTTCAAGCGCAGGGGCATCACGCTCCGAGATCAGCATGTCACGGTCCTCGAACAAGTCCAGATGCCTGAAGTGGTCTTCGTGATAATGGGACAACCAGGCGGCATCAACACCCGGCCCGTCTAAAAGTTCTTTCAGCCGCTCTCGGTCGGAGGCGGGATCAATAATCACCCTTAGATCCGCCTCGATATAAAGGGAATGACAATAAGGATACCTCCCGCCATTTTCACCGGGAATGAACAACACCGGTCCGAATCGCTTCTCCAATTGCTTGACCTCCTTTTAATGATATACATCTTAAATTTATAGATATGCCAAAGAAAAAAATATTTATTATTTTACGGGCATTTATTTGGCTTGAAAAGATGATATTAATAATATATTTAGGACATGTTTGATTATTTAAAGTTTGGCCGGGGTTGTTGGATTATGTTAGGTTTTCAGAAGATGATTGAAAAAAGGATTAAAGAGGCCCAGAAAAGTGGGGAGTTTGATGACCTTCCGGGCTGTGGCGAACCTCTTAGCATTGAAGATGACAGTCATATCCCTGAGGACCTTCGACTGGCCTATAAGATTTTAAAAAATGCGGATTGTCTCCCTCCCGAACTTGAATTGAAAAGAGAAATCAGACAAATGGAGGATATGCTGGAAAAAATCCCGGATGAAAAGGAAAAATACCGTCAAATCAAACGGATAAATTACAAGATCCTGCAGTTGAACATGATGGGGAGGGGCTCTTCCCCTCTTATGGAAGAAACAGAAGTATATTACGGCAAGTTAGTTGACAAAATGGTTAAAAAATGATTCTTTAAATATATTCTTACGTTTGGGTATTAGGAGAACCAGCCCATGGATATGAA
>JAIOSR010000019.1 GCA_021107495.1 Desulfobacterales bacterium
ATAATTCTGGTTTCCTTGAATGAGCCAAAGGATCAACAATAAAAAGGAGGGATACGCAAAATGGCAAAGAAGACAATCCGGAAAGGCCTGACATTCTTTCTTGCTGCCATCATTTTGATAGCTTTCGGCTGTTCCAAGGTCAACCAGGATAATTATGATAATCTGTCATTGGGTATGGACTATGAAGAGGTTATAAAAATCCTGGGGCAGCCCAGTGAATGCAAGTCAATTTTAAATACGAAGAGTTGTACCTGGGGGGATTCGTCAAAAAAAATTGCGTTGAAATTAGTTGCCAATAAAGTTGTTTTCCTGAGCAGCCAAGGTCTGAAGTGACAAGGGAAAAAATGAATGAGTGACCAAAAGAATGCTTCATAGTTGACACGCCAGCCTTGTTGTAACCGATACACAGGTCCCGAGGTCAAAAATCAGGTTTTTGAATGTCCCTGAAAGCTGATTAAACTCATCTCGAAGTTTTTCCGGGTCCAGTTTATCCACCTTCAGATCCTGTGATGCCAGCACCTCCACACTGCGGGGTTCATGGCCAAAATCCATGAAAGGCACATATCCGAAAACATCATTTTTCTGAAGAGCAAACAGCGGCAAATCCCCCTTTGGGGTCTTTCCGATCAGATAGGTCTCACCCTCGATTATGGTGAATATCTCCTCGTTTGAAGACCCTTTTTCTACAATAACCTGCTTTCCTCTTGTCAGGACATCGGTATTACAACTTTTCTGGAACAGGTTCACCGTGCTGTCCGTAATCTTCCCCAATCTCCCGGCCAGACTGAACAGAAGACCTCTGAAGTCGGAAGAAAGAGACGCATACTCCCCGGCAAGACGCTGTGTATCAAGAAGTCCTAATTGGACTTCGCCCGACGCCGTTACAGACGCAGTGCGGGTGTTGTCCCCGTGCAACAGAGATACGAGTGTTCCGATAAAACATCCCTGTCCGAGCCTGGCTACCGGAACAGAACCTTTGGACGTTTCCCTTGTTATGTTGACCATGCCCTCCAGTATAACCCAGATCCAATTTCCGTAGTTACCCTCTTTTACAATTACATCGCCATCGTGAAAAAGTTCTTCAGCAATCACGTATGTATAGTCTATTAAGGGCCCTTTATTAACAGATAATCGCCTACCTTTGTCATGTTCGAGTCCGCAAACACTTACGATTGACACATCGGAAGCGGCCGGCCCCACTTTTTCGATCATTCCGTCATCCAGCATTCTGAGGGCATCGAGTGTAATCTGCATTCGGCTGTTTTTGATCACATGTCCTACATGGACATTCCCTGCACGAAATTCAAATTCTCCTTCAGTCCATCCAAATAGTGCGTAAATGGCATCCAAACCATGCAAAGGACCCATGGATGCATTGACGGGGCTGCCCTCCACGAAATATATTCTGCCGGGCGCCGGGGCATATTGAGTGGTAATTTCCAGGGTTCCGGTGGCATGATTTCCGCCAAGTATTTGGAGAAGGTCAGAAAGACTTATAAAGCAAAGGCCGCCTGAAAACTCCGATTTCATTTCCATAATAAACCTCTAAAAGACCCATCTCAGAATCTTATGGAGACGGGCCAAAACAGATGAAACAGTTAGTCTCTTCATTTAAAAATTACTGATCACTTAATAGATTGATAACCCACACCCTACCGCTGTGCGGGATTGATGGACTTTTTACGAAGCCATCAATATTATTTCCAGGACGTAATCCCCTTTTTTCGGACCATGGCCTATTCTGGTCTTTCCGAAGACCGTGCCGCTGCATCTGGATATCGCGCTTGGTGAATAGCACTGTATGTAAGGTAAACTGTTTCCAAGTCTGAAAATATCCAAGAGGTCTTTCTGCTTTGCCCTCACAAGCACGCTGATAATATTACCGGTCTGAAATGTGACATCGAATTCCACCATATCACCTTTTAACGGCCCTTCTTCCAATGGAACACAGATTGAAGATATTTCAAGTACACCTGTTTCTTCTTCCTCCTCTATTTCATCCGGTTTAAGGGGTGGTTCATCAATTTCGGAGAGCCTCACCTCAATGCCGTTTTTCTCCAGGGCATTCTTAAGGAATGATCGTATCTCTTTCAGATCGTCCTTGGACAACATATCGCGAGAAACCCATTGTTCAAATTGACCTGCGGCCGCTTCCGCCGAAGAGAAGTTCAGGTGACACATAATAATATTCTTGGCCGCAATGACCGGCATGGCGCCTTTTTTCAGCAGTCCGTGAAATTCTTCCAGGGCCCGTTCATACTGACCGAATTTGGCCAGGGCAACAGCTCCCTTGAACTCAGCCTTCTCCTTATCAGTAGAGACTGCAAACACTCTGTTAATAAGGTTTTGAACATTATGCGAGAGTTCCGGAATCATTGTTGCCTGATCAATCTCGGTCATGTTATCTTCCACGGCCCGGATTCTGTCCTTAACAACGCCTACGAGTTGACCATGAGTCAAGGATTGCTGATCTCCCTCAATGAATTGAAGGACCTTCAGATATTTTTCCCTGGATTCCGCCAAAAGGCCCTGGGTTTGATAAAGCTGCGCCTCTTTTACCAGAGACCTTATGTGTTCTTGATCATACATTACGACCACCAGTCAAAAAGCGTTTTTGCATGAAGTCCGGCACAAAGAAAATTTCCTTGTGTTGCTCTTTAGATTAAGCAAAAGGCGTGCCTGATTGAACAATCCACCAAGAAAACGTGAAAAGCTATTGATTTATCAGTGAAAATTACAGGTTATCCCTGTAAACTCGGAACTTCCCTTCCATCGGTCCGTATGAAATTGGATACAAAATTGCAGAATTCCATACAGGTTTACAGTTTGTAATACGGTTCCTCATTAAAAAAGATGGGTCAAGGTCCATTGGAAAGCCGGGAAACGGCGTGAAATCTCTATTTTTTCAGGTCATAATAATCCAAATTCAAAAAGCAGTTAAACATGATGAAAGATTTAGGCGGTCTTTTCTTCGATTCCCTCAAGGCGCAGGCCCTGCCCTTTCACCGAGCCCAGGGCTCTACGCGCCGAAATCCGGCCACGACGTTACTTTACCCTATTTTTCACAGGTTCATTGGATGTGGATAAAAAAGTATACGTTCATGTGATTTTTTGCTATATTTAAGGAAAAACATTAACGATGCCGCGGCATTCGGAGGAAGAACTATGAACGGAATATCAAAAAATTCCGAATCACCAATAGCCTGCGTGAAGGAAATCACCACATGGGTCAATTCAGTGCTTGATTTAGATCGACTTTTGGAACTCATCATAGACACGGCCACCGGAATTATGGAGGCCAAGGCCAGTTCCCTCTTGTTACTGGAAAAGAAGACAGGGAAGCTCTACTTTAAGGTGGCCACGGGGGAAAAAAGCGAGGAAGTCAGAAAGTATGAAATTGATGTGGGCCAGGGAATCGCAGGATTTGTGGCTGAAAAGGGAGAACCTCTTCTTATCCCCGATGTGAGCAAGGACCCCAGGTGGTACAAACAAATCAGCGAATCCATAGGTTTTGAGACGCGTTCTATTGCCTGTGTGCCCATGAAGGTGGGAAGTGAAATCATCGGGGTCGTTGAGATCATAGACAAGGAAGACGGAAGTCCCATTCAGAATGAGGACATGAAGATGTTGACCGTGTTCGCGGATTTGGCCTCCATGGCGATCTGCAATGCACGGAAGATTGACCGGGTCAAAAGGGAAAACAGGGATCTAAAACAGGAGATCGGGAAAAAACACCAGATCATAGGAGAAAGCAAAAGCCTGGAGAAGGTCGTATCTGATGCTTTCAAGGTGGCCAACTCAAAGACAAGCACATTGATCCTGGGAGAGAGCGGGACGGGAAAGGAACTTTTAGCCAGGTTGATCCACCGGGCCGGACCCAGAAAACACAGTACAATGGTTGTGCTGAATTGTGCCGCTTTGACTGAAACCCTGCTTGAAGCCGAGTTGTTCGGTCACGAAAAAGGGGCCTTTACAGGTGCCACGGACCGCAAAATCGGAAAGTTTGAACTTGCTGACGGCGGCACCCTTTTCTTAGATGAAATAGGAGAAATGTCCCCCGGAATGCAGGCAAAGCTGCTGAGGGTGCTGCAAGAGGGTCTTTTTTACAGGGTTGGAGGCAATGTCCCCATTTCAGTGGATGTCAGGGTCATCTCGGCCACAAACAAGGACATTACTCAAGAAATCACAAAAGGAAAATTTCGAGAAGACCTATTCTACCGGCTGAATGTGGTTCAACTCCATATGCCCGCCCTGCGGGAAAGAAAAGAGGACATCCCCCTACTTGCCAGTCATTTCCTGGACAATTTTGAAAAAGAAAGGGGGCTTCCGCATTTGACGATTTCAGAAAAGGCCATGGAGAAGATCCTCGAATATGACTGGCCAGGTAATGTAAGAGAGTTAGGTAACGCCTTGGAACGGGCCGTTGTAATGGGTAATCATCATGAAATCCTGCCGAAGGACTTACCTATTTCCGAGCCAAAAACAAGTTATCCGGCCATGGAAGTTGGTTTAACGCTCAAGGAAGCCGTTGACAGTTTTAAAAAGGACTTTATTGTCATAAACCTGAAGCATACCGGGGGCAACCGAAGCAAAGCGGCAAAAAACATGGACATTCAAAGGACTTACCTATCCAGACTGATAACCAAACATAATCTCCAGGATAGATAAACTTTCTTGTTCCGAGTCCATCAATTTTATGAACTGAAAGGATCAGGCTGCCGAAAATCGGGGAAGAATGACGACTTTCGGGGCCGGGGCCATGGATCCTTATCCGGGAACTGGACAAAAAGATGCTCAAACCCAAGCTCAATTGCATGGGAATAGACCCGGTCAAATTCTTCTTCCGAGACAAACCGGTTCAGGTCCTCATCTTTCTGGTAAACCGCGGGATGGTACTGGGACATGAGGCTCAACGGCAATCCTTTGCCAAACTCCACAAAAAGACTTGTC
>JAIOSR010000459.1 GCA_021107495.1 Desulfobacterales bacterium
ATTTGAAAGACTGCTTTCCAGCCCGGATGTGGCCGCATGGCTGAGAGAATTACCCGGGCACAAGGAGGATTTTCCCATCAGCGAAAGGACCATCTCCTCATTCTGCCTGGGAGGCCTGCTTTTGTTTTATCCGGATACCGCTTCAGGTCGTATCTGTCTTTTGAATCCGGGCCCCGAGTGTTTCAAGCCGCTTTACCGTCTGTTTTGGATGTATTTCGCCCAGGTTTTCGGGGAAGTGGAGGGCTTTTTTGTTCATGCCACAGCCCTGGTAAAAGGGAAAAAGGGTTACCTTTTTATGGGTGACTCGGGTGCGGGAAAAAGCACCCTGGCAAGACTCTGCAAAGAGTACACAGTATTTTCCGATGACAGCCCTATCCTCCGCAAAAAGGATGTTGGATGCTATGTGTATCCATCACCCTACCATCAGTTTGACCCCTTGAAGGGACTGGATAAAACCGTCACCGCCATGAGTGCCGAAATAAAGGGTTTATATTTTCTCATTCAGGACAACCGGGTCTATTTGGAAAAGGTATCAAAAAAAAAGGCCGTATCCATGATCATAAACCGGCATATCCACTTTTTTTTGTATTTGTCAACCCGGGCAAGATCAAGTATATTTAATATTATTTGTGAAGCATGTGATAAGTTACCCACATATAATTTCCATTTTCGCCAGGACCGGAATATCCGGAGTGAAATCATCGGCGAATAAACCCGGAGGAGAATATGACAAACTCCAAGAAGAAGGATGAGGACACCCGAATTCCATACGAATCACCTAAGCTGTTTGATCTGGGCGGAGGGGTTGCCCATGCTGCAGCTAATTGCTCGCCCGGCGGTAGCCCGGGTGGTGCAAAATGCAGCGTTGGTACAGCAGCAACTGGAAGTCAATGCCAACCTGGAGGTGCGGCAGGCAGTAAATGCCAGACAGGAAGCCTGGCCGCAGGCGGCCAATGCAAGCAAGGAAATTCGGCTGCTGGTAAATGCAACGCAGGTGGCACCCCGGGCGCATAAAATCCCGCTATTTTCTCCCGCCTAACCCGAAGGAGAGAACCAATGCCCGTCTTATATCCTCACTCACTAAGATAATTCCCTGCCCGATTCGTTTGGCGTAAACCGAGGCATTAGACGCCAGGGGGCTTTTTTCAAATATCTGGGCCATAATTTCATGTTTGGGAAAAAGATTCTCTTTCATGAATTTCAGTTTTTTTCCTATCCCCTTGATATTGAAAAGCCACAACGCGATACAGAGTTCATTTGAGGAAAGTCCTCTAAGCTTCAGACGAATAAGATGTTTTTCCAACATGCCCAACTCAAGTATCCCCAGTTCACGCTTGACCCAAAAGGGTATTTTCAGGTCAAAAATTCTTTCCACCAAAATCAGGGCGTAAAGGACCACCCTTTCCTGATGCCAAAATCGGGCCCGTCCTATCAACTCATCCAATCCAATGGCATTATTGGCCCATTTTATGAAGAACTCATGCAAATCAACAAGCCAGATCAAACGCGAATAGCTGTGTTTAAGGGCGTGGGCGGCTAAGGCTATAAAGTTATCACAAGGGTCTAAGATTAAGAGACCATCAGCCTGATCAAACAAGGGTATTGCCTTTTCCCACATGGGAACCAGATTCTCGGGAAAGAGGTAACGCCGGCTTTTTATACGATCCAGGTTGAGGACATGTGTGTGAATGTCAATCAAGACGTCAGACTTAAAAAGTAGATCCGGGTAGTTGGGATAAGGTGACAAAAACCCTGCCTGGCATAGCAATTCCTTGAGTCTATCCTTATCACCCGGTTTGACCATCAAATCCATGTCCCCCAGTTGTCTCAGACCCGGATCCTGATAAAGCGTTTTTATAAGAGGCAAACCCTGCAGCGCAATAACCGGAATCCGGGCCTTTTCAAGCCGGGTAGAAAGGACTTCCGCTTCCTTTAAGATGGCAAGCGTGCGTTTTCGTGTCCGGGCATAACTCTCTTCAAGTTTAGGTAAAACCGACTTCGGGAGGCTGTTGAGGAGACCCAGACGGTTCATGTGGTAATAGACAAAGCCGTCAACACCCTCAATACCTGCCAGAACAACAAGATGGTCCCAGGGGACCTCCTTTTTAACAAAACGAAAGACATGGTCTACATCAGCCCGGCTAAGCTGTTTCCTTGATACGCTTTGAATGAATTTGATCAAATCCTGCCAGGCCACCATAACAATTCACCACATAGACGTTGACGCCACCTTGTTCCGGGAGTTTTGCGTTTTCCGGTAGTTTCGCAAAACAATTGAAAGCCTAAGCATTTTTTTAGCCACTGTCAATTTTTTGTTGACTTATATTTAAACTTACAGTATAAGTTCACGTGTAAGTTTCGGGATCAACCCTCTCCCTGAGTCTTGTGCCTTAAACCCTTGACCCGTGAACAGGAGGTAACCACATGAAACTAACGGATAAGCAGAAAATTTTTCTGAAGTATGTCTCCAAGTACATGGATGAATGGGGCAGGTCCCCCAGCTTTGACGAAATCTGCGCCGAGTTCAAATTCAATTCCTATAATACGGTCACGACCTATCTCAAGATCTTAGAGAGGAAGGGCTATATCCGCCTCCCAAAAGAAAAGAACCGCAAGCGGGCCATTGAAGTGATCAGCCCCGTGGAGACCCGGCGCTTCGAGTTCCCCCTTTTGGGAATGGTGGCAGCCGGTAAGCCCATTGAGGCCGTGGAAGACGTGCGGGCCATTGAGGTTCCGCCGTCCATGATAGGGAATGGTGATCACTTTGTGCTTCAGGTGAGGGGGGATTCCATGCAGGAAGATGGGATCTTAGACGGTGATTTCGTAGTGATCAGGAAACAGCCCACGGCCGAAAACGGTGAGACAGTGGTGGCCCTGATCAACAATGAGGCGACCGTCAAAAAATATTTCAAGAGGAAAAATCACGTGGAACTCCGGCCCGCCCATACGGGCATGAAATCTATCCGGGTCAAACAAGGGGACCTTCGGATCGAGGGAAAGGTGGTGGGGGTTATGAGGAATTATAAGTAAGGCGAAAGGCGCAGGGCACAAGGCGAAAGGAGGAAAAATGGGTAATTTTCAAGAACTCAAAGTTTGGCAAAAAGCTAAAGAACTTGCTGTATTTCTTTACAGACTCACCGGACAGGGAGAATTTGCTAAAGACTGGGGTCTGAGAGACCAGATTCGCCGGGCTGCCATTTCTATTCCAAGCAACATTGCGGAAGGCGATGAGCTGGATACAGACCGGCAGTCCATAAAATTCTTCTACATAGCGAAAGGTTCCTCTGGAGAACTTCTTACTCAAGCCATTATAGCCAATGAAATTGGTTACCTAAGAAAACAGCACTTTGATCACATCAAAAAAGAATGTAGGGCAATTTCGAGTATGCTAATGAAACTCGTCCAGGCCAGATCAATAAAGAAAGAGGCTCAAGGCGTAAGGCGCAAGGTTCGAGGCAGGGAAGCTTAGAGCGATTCATATTTTTTCGCTGGGAGCTAAAATGTTTTTGACATCAGGCTCAAAGCAGACCCACTGGGCTAAGCAGAAGGCTTTCACCTTGTGCCTTGCGCCCTGAGCCTTACGCCCGTTGGCTTTTATATTGCCTTAGGAAATAAAAATAGATCTGTAAATGTCTATCAAACAAAAAAATTAGAGCCAGCTTTTGCACCGCCACATCATCCATATTCACATCTCGGCCTTTTCCATTGCCGTTGCCAGGGTCTTCAGACCGGAACTCAGGGAGCGGCCCGTGGCCGTGGCACCGGCCCGATCGGAACGGGCCCTTATCCTTTCAGCATCTTTGGAGGCCCAAAAAGAAGGGGTCTTCAAAGGCATGCCCCTTTCAAAGGCCAAAAAATCATGCCCGGCCCTTTTGGTCCTGCCGCCCGATCCCGGCCTGACAAAAGAGGCATGCCGGACCTTAGCCCGGGTGGCGGCCCAATATACCCCCCTGTGGGAACCTGCCAGACCGGGACATGTCTATCTGGATGTCACTGGGACCGAACGGCTCTGGGGGAGGGCCAAGGACACAGCCTGTCGTCTCAAAAAAGAGATTAAAGACCGCATGTCGCTTCCCGGAACAGTGGGCGTGGCAGGCAACAAGATGGTCTCTAACATTGCGTCCCGCATCATACCCTCTTCCGGGGTGATGGATGTGGATCCCGGCCGCGAAGGTCCCTTTATGGCCCCCCTGAAGGTGGGTGTAGTGCCGGGCATAGGACGTTTCCGCAAAAAGGTCCTTTTGGAAGAGTTGAGCATTATCCGGGTAAGGGAGTTGGCGGCCCTGGATATGGGCAGCCTGAAGCTCGTCTTCGGCAGGCAAGCATTTATAATCCACCAAAGGGCCCTCGGCATCGACCCTACCCCGGTCTGCCCTGCCCCGGAAAAGCCCATGGTAAAAGAGGAGGTCACTCTTGCACAGGATGAAAATGATGATCAAAAACTTCTTGGGACCCTTTACGGCCTGGTGGAAAAATGCGCCTTCAGGATGCGAAAGAGGGCACTTTTTCCCGCAAAAGCCGGGCTCTTGATCCGGCATTCAGACCAGATGGAGATAAGGCGTCAGGTTAAATTATCCTTGAGCAGCTTTTGGGATTTCGATCTCTACGGTCCCTTAGAGGCCCTCTTTTTGAATGCCTGCGACCGGCGGGTGCGGGTCCGGTTTATAAGGATCCGGTTTTGGGATTTCTCTTACTCAAGCGCCCAGCTCTCCCTTTTTCATGCCCCCTCCCCTGCCCTGGAGAAAAGATCCATGGTTATTCAGGCCCTGGATCGCATCAGGGAGCGGCATGGGGAAGGAGTTATCAAGTATGGCAGAGCAGCATAAAAACATGGCGCAAGGCAAAAGGCTCAAGGCGCAAGTAAAAAATGCGACACTGTCCATATTTTTAACCTTATGCCCTGCGCCTTGCGTCTTTAGCCTAATAAAAATCCTATGAGCCGTTTCATCCATCTAAACGTCCATTCCCATTACTCCAAGGGCTGGGGCACAGGCACCATCCAACAGCTCTGCCTGGCCGCCAGGGCACTGGGAATGAAAAAGCTGGCCCTGACCGACACCAACGGGCTCTATGGCATGGTGTTTTTTGTCGAGACCGCTAAGGAAATGGGGATTGAACCCATCATCGGGAGCGAAATCATATCCAACGGACAACGCGCCGTCCTACTGGTCAAAAACCGGAGAGGGTATGCCAACATATCCCAAATCATCTCTGCCCGCCATTGCCACCAGGACTTTGAACTGTCCCCCATACTCAGGGAAAAACGCGAAGGGCTCATCGTTTTTTCCGATGATTTCAATCTCCTAAAGACCCTCAAACGGGACGGCACGGAAGATCTTTTTGTAGAGATGTCTCCCGGCTTTCAAATGGCCCGGTGCTATGCATTTTCCCGTAAGACCGGAATACCCCCAGTGGCCACAAACAGGGTCTATCTGGCCACAAAAGACCAGTTCCGGCTCCACTTAATCCTCAGGGCAATATCCTTAAACAGTAAGCTCTCCCGTTTAGGCCCCGATGACATCTGTCAGGAGCAAAATTTTCTTAATTCCCCCAATACCATGATAGACCAGTTTCCCCATGCACCCATGGCTGTCGAAAATACAATCAGAATAGCCGAATCCTCCCTTTCAGACTGGGATTTTGACCGGATAATATTCCCCTGC